>JAFDCA010000377.1 GCA_019313025.1 Deltaproteobacteria bacterium | reverse complement strand
ATCCCGTGATATAAACGTTCCCACTATTGTCAACAGCAACAGACCGGCCGAAATCCTGATCCGCTCCCCCCAGGGTCCTCGTCCAAACAACGCTGCCGTTGCCGCTGGTATCTATTTTTGTCAGAAAAATGTCTTCTTGACCAGCGGATGTCCGGTTGTCCGGTCCTGCATCAGGATCAAAATCCGCCGTCCCCCGAAACGATCCGGTGATATAAACATTTCCACTGCTGTCTACAGCAACGGATTGGCCAAAATCCTCATCCGTGCCACCTAGTATCTTTGTAAATGAATAGACGGCGTCTGCATGGACAAGGCTTCCATAACAAAGAAACAAAACCGTAAGTCCGGCAACCAAAACACACACCCTGTATGTCTTGAGCGCCAATCTCCACAAATTCCGGGTAAAATTTAATTTGGGTATCAATGCTTTAAATATCCTTTCCACAGAAAGAGAATAAGATGAGCGGGGCAATTAACGGTTAATTTCATAAATCCATTCAGCGTCTTGAATCAAGCCGAGCAACACATATCGGCAGCAATTCAAAAATCGTCGTTAAAAACATCGAAACGTTGTTTCCGATTAAAACCGGAGAATTCAGTCATACGGAAGTTGTTATAAAAGGTTTATATTCGATAAATTATTTATTTATATCACTAAATCAAAATAAAAAGCAAGGTTCAGGTAATCATATCTTTCGCCATGCTTAGATCAAATATATTTTTGGCGATAATTTTATTCTAAATATTTACCAAATAACAGAAACGGCCGTGCAAGATTGCCGCTTGTTTAAAACTTAACATAAATAGCATTTTCCTTCAGCAACTATTAATTTATGGCCTTGACTAGTTCGCTGGCATTCAATAAACTTCCAGTTGGTTAAGGCCAAGGATTAATTTGGTTTCGCGACTTCATTTACTTTCCACCTCATACGAATCCGGCTTGTGAATTTGCCTGAATGATGTCTGTTGTCAGACCTATTTGGAGGACAATATGAATCAGCAACATTACATACAATTGGAAGAAGAGTTCGGTGCCCACAACTATAAACCGTTGGATGTGGTTTTGACCCGAGGAGAGCGGTTGTGGGTTTGGGACGTGGAGGGCAACAAGTACATGGATTGCCTGTCTGCATATTCCGCTGTCAATCAGGGACATTGCCATCCCAAAATCATGCAAACAATGATCGAACAGGTCCAAAGACTGACCCTGACCTCTCGGGCGTTTCGCAACGATCAACTGGGGCTTTTTTACAAGGAGCTTTGTGAATTGACACGCTCTCATAAGGTGTTGCCCATGAACAGCGGCGCCGAAGCCGTTGAAACCGTCATAAAGGCGGTTCGAAAATGGGGTTACAAGGTCAAGGGCATCCCTCGTGACATGGCGGAAATTATCGTTTGTGAAAATAATTTTCATGGCCGGACCATCGCCATTATCGGATTCAGTACCGAAGACCAATACAGGAACGGATTCGGCCCCTTTCCTCAGGGATTTAAAATCGTCCCGTTCGGCGATGCTGCGGCACTTGAAAAAGCCATCACACCTTCTACGGTTGGGGTTCTTTTGGAACCGATCCAAGGAGAAGCCGGGGTGATCGTCCCGCCGTCCGGATATCTTAAAGACGTTAAAGCTATCTGCGAAAAAAAGGACATTGTGTTGATTTTGGATGAGATTCAGACTGGATTAGGCCGGACAGGAAAGCTTTTAGCAGAAGAACATGATGGTATCGAAGCCGATGTCACGGTAATAGGCAAAGCGCTCTCCGGAGGATTCTATCCCATTTCAGCGGTTTTGTCGAATAAGGAGGTGCTGGGTGTCTTCATGCCCGGCGACCATGGGAGCACGTTCGGCGGCAACCCCCTGGCATGCGCCGTAGCACGAACTGCACTTAAGGTCCTGGTCGAAGAGAATATGATCGAAAATTCCAGAGAAATGGGAGAATATTTTTTGTCTCAACTGAAAACAATCCAAAGCCCTTTCATCAAAGAAATCAGAGGAAAAGGTCTTTTGATCGGCGTTGAACTCCTACCGGAAGCCGGTGGCGCCCGGCGTTTCTGTGAAGACCTCAAAACAAAGGGGTTACTTTGCAAAGAAACCCATGAAAACGTTATCCGATTTGCGCCGCCGCTGGTGATCACCAAAGAAGAAATCGACTGGGCGATAGACAGGATAAGACCGGTTCTAACCCAAAATCCCGACAAAAGATCGGTTTGATTTTTTTATCAGTGTATTTTGAAGTCAAATTAATAGGCATGCTATTTGGGAGAAGTAAATGGTTGAAAAAGTCATTATTATGGGCGCTGCCGGCCGGGATTTTCACAATTTCAATGTCTATTTCAAAGATAATAACCGTTACAAGGTGCTCGGATTTACGGCAGCTCAAATACCGAACATCGATGGTCGGCTCTATCCGCCGGAGCTTGCGGGAGATCTTTATCCCGAAGGCGTTCCCATCTATCCCGAAAATCAACTCGCCGACCTGATTCGCGAATACAAGGTGGATCTGGTGGCATTTTCCTACAGCGATATGTCTCATACAGACGTGATGCACAAGGCTTCTATGGTCATGGCCGGCGGAGCGGACTTCATTTTTATCGGTGCAACCTATACCATGCTAAAATCCAAAAAAACCGTGGTGGCGGTTTGTGCCGTCCGCACAGGATGCGGCAAATCCCAAACCACACGTCACGTTATCAAAATCATGAAATCTTACGGTAAGCAGGTCGTGGCAGTCCGCCATCCCATGCCCTACGGAGATTTGACCCGCCAGGTGATCCAACGCTTTGCCTCTTATGAAGATATCAAAAACCAGCAGTGCACCATAGAAGAAAGAGAAGAATATGAACCCTTGGTATCTCAAGGTATCGTCGTCTATTCCGGTATCGATTATGGGCAGATTCTCAAGGCTGCGGAAAAGGAAGCGGATGTCATCGTGTGGGACGGTGGAAACAATGATACGCCTTTTTATTATCCCGACGTGCATATTGTGGTTTTCGATCCCCACAGGGCCGGCCACGAACTTCTTTACTACCCCGGCGAAACCAACATGCTTATGGCGGACATTGCGGTGATCAACAAGGTGGACAGCGCGGCCCCCCGACAGATAGAAACGGTTCGTAGAAATGTTGAAACCCATGCGCCCGGTGCTGAAATTGTTCTGGCGGAATCGGACATACTGGTGGACGATCCCGTGCAGATTAAAGGGAAGCGTGTTCTGGTTATCGAAGACGGTCCTACCTTGACCCATGGCGGAATGTCTTACGGCGCCGGCCTCATTGCCGCAAAAATGCATGAAGCAGCTGAAATTGTTGATCCTAAAAAGCATGCCGCAGGGACTATTAAAGACACCTATCATCGATATCCGAACGTCGGCGCGGTGCTTCCGGCAATGGGATACAGTAAAACGCAAATCCATGATCTGGAATTAACCATTAATCAGGCTGAATGCGATCTGGTTCTTTGTGCGACGCCTATCGACCTGGCAAAACTACTCACAATTAACAAACCGACCCTTCGGGTGCGTTACGAATACAAGAATCACGGCAATCCTCTTCTGGAGGATGTATTGCTTGAACGTCTGCAAAAAATAGATAGTACTTGTAAGAAAGGTCCTTATGATAAAAAAGAATAAACAGATCCTTCTGGTGGCATTGGGTGGCAACGCGCTGATTCGAAAAGGTCAAAAAGGAACGGTTGATGAACAGTTTGAAAATTTAAAAATTCCTGTTCGGCAGATTGCGAAACTTTCCAGAACTTATAGAATCATCATCACCCATGGTAACGGCCCCCAGGTGGGCGACCTCATGTTGAAACAGGAAAGCTGTGATGCAGTTCCGCAACTGCCGCTGGAGATCTTGGTAGCCCAGACGCAGGGGCAAATCGGCTACATGATCGAATCAACCCTGGATACGGAATTGATGAAGCTTGGAGATGACAGTGAACATTATTTCGTAAGCCTTTTGAGTTATGTGGTGGTAGATAAAAATGATCCGGCGTTTTTAAACCCATCAAAACCTGTCGGCCCCGTATTTACAAAAGCCAAAGCGCAGACACTTCCCTATTCGACCCGAAAAACCGCTAAGGGATATCGCCGGGTAGTGGCCTCTCCCTTACCGGTTACCATAGTAGAAAAACGGGAAATTAAAAAACTCATCGATATGCAATTTATCGTAATTTGCTGTGGTGGAGGTGGCATACCGGTGATTCGAAAAGGGCGAAGTTTTAGCGGAGTGGATGCGGTCATTGACAAGGACCTGGCCAGCGCAAAACTGGCTGAAGAGGTGGGCGTGGATATATTTTTGATAGCCACCGATGTTCAAGGCGCTGCACTGAACTATGGAACAAAAAACCAGAAATTTTTCAGATCATTAACCATCCCGCAGGCCACCCGATTTTTAGCCGAGGGACATTTTCCTCCCGGTACCATGGGACCTAAAATTGACGCCGCTGTCCAGTTTGTTCAAAAATCCGGCAAGAGGGCTGTCATTGCGTCCATTGAAGATATCGAAAACGCCGTTAAGGGAGAATCGGGAACCGAAATTATTAACTTAAAAGATGAATGAACTTATGATTGGCTTTGGGGAACGGATACTGATCGATCTCTCCAAGGGTTATCCATCGGAAATCCACCGGACCCTTGAGTCTTACATCACCGGATACATACCGACAGGAAAAGACTTCCATAACAATTTTAAAATGTGTATAGGCATGTTTGACCTGTGCGATATGGCCGGTGATCGACACGTTCAGATTCACTTCCTCCTTGATTTCTCTGACACAGGCCTGTTCGGGACGTTCATGTTTTCCGATTTTACCGCCGGGAAATTCCCATAAACCTCCCAACAGCCCCTCGGATTTTCGGCGTGTGATCAGCATATGGTTATTTTTGTATATCACCCCCACGGCGATATTGTGCAGGGGAGTTTTAGGCTTCCGGATACGTCTGGGGAATTGATTGACATGGCCTGCTTGGTTGGCACGGCACCGGGAATGGACCGGGCAATTGCTGCAATCGGGTTTTTGGGGTTTACAAACCAAAGCACCCAATTCCATCAAGGCCTGATTGAACACACCCGGATCACGTCGATCCAGCAAATCATCGGCAATTTTTTTGAATGTCTTGTAGGAAGACGATTTGTTAACCGGTTCAGGAATTTCATAGAACCGGGCCAGAACCCTTTTGACATTGCCGTCCAAAACAGCATAGGGTTGATTGAAAGCAATGCTTAAAACCGCAGAAGCAATATAATCCCCTATGCCCGGCAATTCCCGAAGCACGTCCCAGGAATCCGGAAATTTCCCTGCATGTTTTTCGGATATAACCCTTGCTGATCGATGCATGTTGCGCGCTCTGGCATAATACCCCAACCCTTCCCAGGCCTTTAACACCGCCTGCAAGTTGGCATTTGCAAGCGTTTTTACATCCGGAAAATCGCGCAAAAATTGCTGATAATAAGGCAAAACGGTTTGTACCTGAGTTTGCTGAAGCATCACCTCGGAAACCCATATCCGATAAGGATCATCGGTTTCACGCCAGGGGAGTCGACGATGATGATGACGGTACCATTCCTTAAGAAGTTTTCGGGTATGATTCATTTCTTTAAACGCCATAAAATTATAGTGGCTGACTGTTGCCAGTCTTAATATTTACCTGTATTATTAGTATCTTAATATTTGTTTTATGCTTTTTTGTATTCAACAGATGATTTTCCAGGTTCTAAACATGTTCATGGTATTTCCTGTTATAGCTATTGTCAGAATAACATTCCGTTTCATCCGCCGGATAATTTCGTTGAGATCTGCAAGAACTCGCAAACAAAAGCGCGTAAAAGAGAACATGTCCATGGCCTTTTAGAATTTCGTTCAGTAGTTTGATTTTATGTTTTAATTTGAAATACTTCGAAGATGTTCTCTTTAACGCGCTCTAATTT
>JAFDCA010000376.1 GCA_019313025.1 Deltaproteobacteria bacterium | reverse complement strand
CTTTACCACCCTTTTCGTATTTCCGAATCCATCCTATTTTACTCATTAAATTGTTCTATTGTTTTTTGTGCACGGTTTTTGAACCTCCAACACATCATTTAATTTTTCCAACAATTTTTTCAAAAAACAACTTTATGTTAGACGGAGACGATACAATGATCATTAAATCTGAAAACTCTGAACTTGAAATTTCTATCGGAACTGATGTTTATCTTGGATCAAGTGCAACAGGACAAATTTTCAAAAAGTGGGATGAATTTGAAGATAATCAAAAGGTTAGATTAGAAATCATACTTAAGAAAGTTGAGGAACTCATCTTTGAATCCGAAAAAATGTTATTAGAAGCGCAAGCAACGAATACTGAAGATCAGACACACCACGCCGTATCGGTCAAACACCCAAACTGAACTGGATGATGCCGAGAAACAAAAGAAAAGCAAACCGGAAAATTCTGAACTGGATATAAAAGGTTCTTACACAACCATCAGCAACCAAACAAAGGGATTGGTCATTTAGGTGACCCATCCCTTGATATTTTTGGTGATCCCAGCGGGGATCGAACCCGCGTTACCGGCGTGAGAGGCCGGCGTCCTAACCGCTAGACGATGGGACCTTCAAAAAACATATGATTATAGAAAACAGTTCAGGTTGTCAAATAATATTTATCCACTGAATTTTGCGCTAAAAGATCTAAGCAATTTTAATGCAAGATTCAGGAATTCACTCATCCCCATGTATCGGCTTCTTACCCTTTCTGAACCCAAATATCAAATAAATCAGCCACCCGACAAACGGAATCATGGCAATGATTCCCCAGAGGGCTTTCTTGCCGATGGTTCCGAAATCCTTGCGCACAATGTCAACAATGGCCAATACCGTCAACAGGTAAAACACCACGCTGATTTTTATCCAGAAAATTACAGTCGCCGTATCCAATATAGGTCCTTTTAGGCTTTAGATTTTAATAGCGCCGATACTTTCAATATCGTATCCACATACTGCCGGCTGTGGTTATAATGATAAATGACTTTGTAGGCCTTTTTACCGTCGATTCCAGGATACCATCCGTAATGTTTTAAATAATTTGCGATACTGGCTATGGCATCCGAGTGATTAAAAACATCGATGCTATCATTATTATCGCCATCTTGTGCAAAAGCAAGAATGTTGGTCGGCATGAACTGGCCAATTCCCAAGGCCCCTGAATAAGATCCGGAAACAGCGGCAGGATCCATATTTTCTTTAGCAGTATATTTCAAAAAGGCTTTGAGTTCTTTATAAGCCCATGAAGACTTTCTTTTCACCCATTTGTCGAACTGCTCACGAGTGAGCCGGCTTGACTTTGAAACCTTGCCCCAGAACATATTGCGGACGTCAGGGTCTGCCAGTGCCGCCATTGTGGAGAGCGTATTGAGTACAGACGGCCCTCCGAGCAAAATCCCTAAGCGGGTTTCCACCAAGATAATGGCCGTAATAACCTCTTTATCGACACCGTAGGCTTTTTCGGTCAATTCAAGAATTTGTTGATGCTGCTCCATATATTTTAAAGCATTACGAATCGATTTTTTACTTGTAAACTGATGGTAATTTAACGAAGCTTCACGGTGGACTAAAAATCGGGATACCCCTTTTGTTTCGAAATACACCTCGGGCCTTTTGTAAAGCTCGGAAATACGATGTTTATCAAGACCATCTTCAACCAGTCGCTTTTGAAGCGATTCAAAATAGTTGTTTCTGTTTTTTGATCCGACTGCATTTTTTGAAACGAAAATGACGGTAATGACGGTGAGTATCAATATACCCACAAAAAAAATAGTATGTTCTTTGGCTGTTATTCTAAAAAGAGACATTTGAACCTTTCGTTTTGCTTTTTTTATGATATGGTTATCAAGTTTGTTGTGCTATTTTAAGGTTATTGGAATTTCATCACGCTTTCGTTTTGTAAAAGTAGCCAGTTTTTTGTATCCGATAGATAAAAGCATCGGTACGACCCTTTCATAGTGGCCGCCCACATCGGCTGGGTGATGCGCATCTGAACCCAAAGTAATGCGAATACCCAGTTCATGGCATTTTTTAAGTATCTCCAAAGAGGGGTAAATGTCTCCGGCCGGATGGTCATAACCGCTAGTGTTAACCTCCAAGGTGATATCATTATCGTTTATGACCGACAGTATCTCATCGAATTGTTTTTCAAAAGACCTCGAAGGTTTTTGACCGAATTTTTTTATGAGATCGATATGGCATATCACATCAAAATATTGATAATCCAGCATCTTTTTGAGATGATCGAAATAAAGTTCATAGACCTCATCGATATCTTTTTCCCTATGACGCCATGCTGAACGGTGGCTGACGATATCCAAGCCGCCCGGAAAATGTAACGAAGCGGCAATAACATCAAACGCAAAAGTCTCGATAATATCCTGAAAAAAATCAATGTAAACCGGATTAAAATCCATCTCAAGGCCGGCTTTGATGCTGATCTTATTTCTATATTTTTGTTTCAAAACCTGGATAGCATGAAAATAACAAGAGATCTCCAAGGGTGTCATGGAAAGCCTGGGTTTTGCTTTCTGGATGGTCAGATGATCCAAAAAACAGATCTCTTCAAGCCCTGAACCGATAGCACTTTGGATATAATGTTCCATACTGCCGGAGGCATGGTTACAAAACAATGTATGCAGGTGGTAATCAATCATTGATACGGTAAGAGACTTATTGATCCGTTTAAAATGACATGTTATGAATGATTTTGTCAAACCCTTATCGCATCAAAACTTGACAGCGTGTTCTTTATTTTAACTTTTTTTAACCTCATGTTGCATGATGAATAAAACTTTAAAAACCGTATTTTCCTGTCAGACCTGTGGTTATCAGACACCTAAATGGATGGGCAAGTGCCCTGACTGCGGACAGTGGCAAAGCTTTGTGGAAGAAATAAAAACAGTCAAACCTGTACAAGGCTCTCGCCGGATTTTATCTTCATCCCAGACAAAACCGGTTCCCATGGACGCCATTGCCCTTGATCCCGAAGAACGTCTTTTAACCGGAATCAAAGAATTTGACCGGGTTTTGGGCGGCGGGCTTGTCCCTGGCACCCTGATCCTGATTGGGGGAGATCCAGGAATCGGAAAATCGACCCTTATGCTTCAGGCATTGTATGGTATTGCTGAAAAAGGTTCAAAGGTACTGTACGTTTCCGGAGAGGAATCAGAGCGCCAGATGCGGTTACGCAGCCAGAGACTGGCCGCAGTATCGCCGAACTTGATGGTCGTTTCAGAAAATGATATGGAATCGATCCTGCTGATGACTGGATCTGTTCAACCACATGTAATGGTAATTGATTCAATCCAGACCATGTTCTGCTCTGACTTAACCTCTGCTCCCGGGAGTGTTACTCAGGTAAGGGAATCTACCATGCAACTCATGCTCATGGCCAAGAAAACCGGAACACCCGTATTCCTGGTGGGACACGTAACTAAAGACGGCGCAATTGCCGGACCGAGACTTTTAGAACATATGGTCGATACCGTGCTTTACTTTGAAGGTGATCGCAACCACGTGTTCCGCATTCTCAGAGCGGTAAAGAACAGGTTCGGATCAACCAATGAAATCGGTGTATTTGAAATGAATGAAAGTGGTCTCAATGAAGTGACCAACCCATCAGCCGTATTTCTTTCCGAACGACCTGAAAACGTCCCAGGCTCCGTGGTTACGGCCAGCATGGAAGGAACAAGGCCGATCCTCGTCGAACTTCAGGCCCTTGCAAGCAGCACAAGCTTCGGTAATCCTCGAAGAACCATTTTGGGAATCGATCACAACCGGGTTGCCCTGCTGGTTGCAGTGATGGAAAAAAAGCTGGGCATGCATTTGATGGGACACGACATCTTTATCAACGTCGCCGGGGGGGTTAAGATAGACGAACCAGCTGTCGACATGGGAATCGTAGCTGCTGTTGCCTCGAGCTTTTTAGACCGACCCATTCAAAAAGGGACCATTATTTTGGGTGAAATCGGTCTAACCGGTGAAGTCAGGGCCATCGGGCATGTCGAAAACAGGGTTGCCGAAGCAAAAAAAATGGGGTTTAACCGATGTCTTGTGCCGCAAAGCAACCTCAAACGGACCACCCGAATGAAAGGCATAAAACTCATCGGCGTAAAAACCGTATCAGAAGCTATTGAAAACCTGTTTTAATTTTGGCCATGAAACGATTCACAAAAAAACATAAGCAATGGCAAGATCATTATACTCAGCGGGCAAAAAGGGAACGATTTCCAGCCCGATCCGTCTACAAACTTCAGGAAATACAAAAAAAATACACTATTATAAAAAAGGGAAACAACGTTCTGGATCTGGGGTGTGCGCCAGGATCATGGCTTCTGTATTCGGCTGATCTGACGGGAAACACAGGGCGGGTTATCGGCATCGATCTCGAACCGGTTACCGTGAATGTTCCTTCCCATGTCAGGGTTTACACCGCTGACATTTTATTATTGAGTGATGATTTTTTCAAGTCCCTTGGAACAGATTTTAATGTCGTCCTCAGCGACATGGCCCCATCCACAACAGGGAATAAATTTGTGGACAGCACCCGATCTTTTGATCTTTGCAGGACGGCACTGTCCATTGCACAAATGACATTGATCGCCGGCGGATCCTTTGTTTGCAAGATTTTTCAAGGAGAAGATTTCAAGACATTTATAGACTCGGTTCGGTCCGTATTCAAGAACCATAAAATTTTTAAGCCTAAAAGCAGTCGAAAAGCCAGTAAGGAAATTTATGTTATCGCATTTGAAAAAAAATGATATATTGTTACTCAATTTTCGGCCTTAACATTTTCAGGTATTTTAGTTCAACCTAGCGGGACGGAAAAATTTTAATATAAGATCATATAAATAATGTCCATCCACGAGTCGTGGAGATATCGATGTGGGTCCAATCCACAAATAGGAGGATAAAATGTCAGGGCACAGCAAGTGGTCTAGCATTAAACACAAAAAAGGCATTACAGATGCCAGGCGTGGAAAAATTTTCACAAAACTCATTAAAGAAATTACAGTGGCAGCACGTATGGGCGGTGGGGATCCCAATGCAAATCCAAGACTACGAACAGCCATCCAGGCTGCAAAAAGCGAAAACATGCCCAAAGATAATATCGAAAGGGCCATAAAAAAAGGAACCGGTGAACTGGAAGGGGTCAATTATGAAGAAAGCATTTATGAAGGATATGGTCCTGGCGGCGCAGCGATATATATTGAATCGCTCACCGATAACAAAAACAGGGCGGTAGCGGATATCCGCCACATTTTAAGTAAGGCCGGAGGAAATCTCGGATCCCTTGGGTGCGTTGCCTGGATGTTCGAAAAAAAAGGATATATTGTTGTTGAAAATCGTGCCGCTGATGAGGATGCTTTGATGGAAGCCGCCATTGAAGCCGGGGCCGAAGATGTCAGAGAAGATGACAGCAATTATGAAATCCTCACCGCCCCCCAGGATTTTGAAGCTGTGAAAACAGCCATTGAAAAGGAATTGATCCCCTACATTGCCGCAGAAATAACCATGTTTCCTCAGACCACCGTGAATCTCCAGGGCAAGGAAGCCGAGCAGATGATCAAATTGATGGAAACCCTTGAAGACTGCGATGATGTCCAGAAGGTATACACCAATGCCGACATTCCTGAGGAACTTGTCAGCAGTTAATATTTATAGCTATTGTCAGAATAACATTCCGTTTCATCCGCCGGATAATTTCGTTGAGATCTGCAAGAACTCGCAGACAAAAGCGCGTAAAAGAG
>JAFDCA010000375.1 GCA_019313025.1 Deltaproteobacteria bacterium | reverse complement strand
GGTAACCACAATCGTAAAAGGTGAGCAGTCTGGTTCAAGACTATATCATTGGCAGTCTCCTCACAGTTCATTTACCGATGTGGAAGAAACATTGGAAGAAATCACTACAAACCTAAAGTATAAAGGATTGGTATAACGAGGATTTTCGGCAAGCTGCGCTTGGTTCTGAAGTGCGCCAGGCATTGAGCCTGACTGATTCACAAGGTATCGGCCTGGGCCAAGGACATATCTTACCAGATCGTGGAGGAGATCCTTTCTCAAATGTCTCTAGAAGAACAGGTTTCCCTTGCAAAAATGAACAAGGAAGATGTTGAGGTTCTCCAAGGTGTTTTTGATCTGTATATCCGAAACAAGATTGATCCTGAAGATGAGGAATATGAAAATATCATTAACGAGCTTTGGAAAAGTGTTAAAGAGACAGATCGGTTGAGGGTTGTGAAATAAAATGCAAAAAGTATATGTAGACCATACAAACAAGGTAACGGTAATCTGCCCCAAATGCGGATTAGAAAAAAATGTAAACGTATTCAAATTTAAAGATACTCATAAAAGGCTGAAAGCTAAATGTAAGTGTGGCGAAGTTTTTCGGTTCGCTTTGGATTTTCGAAAACATTACCGTAAGAAAGTTCAGCTTTCTGGTAAATACTTTATGCAGGAAAAAAATGTTAGGGATGATATTTTCATCAAGGACATTTCAAAGACCGGCATCAATTTTATGACTTTTAAAGAACATGATTTTTCAATTGATGATACAGTTGAATTGAAATTGGCTTTAGACGACCAAATGGAACCGGAAATTCAAGCACCCGTCAAGATAAAATGGATCAATGATCGCAATGTCGGTGCACAGTTCAAGAATCCAAAATCACTTGAAAAAAATTTGGGGTTATTGTTGAAAAAATAATCTGATGTTTAGGAATAGATACCTTTCAGGCGTTTGTTTTTTTACTATCTTGATTTTTAATATTCCTGCGTTTGCTCTTGCAGGTCAATACAAAGTTGTCAGAGTTTATGATGGAGATATCCTTAAAGCAGTTGAAAATGGCATAGAAATCATGGTTCGTCTTGTTGGCATTGATGCACCTGAAATCTCAAAAAAGAAACATCTACCCGGACAGCCCTTTAGTCAAAAAGCAAAAGAATACTTGTCTAAGCTGGTTTTGAAAAAGAATGTCCAAATCAAATTATATGGAGTTGATCATTACACACGAGTGCTTGCAGAGGTATTCGTAAGTGGTAAAAATGTTAACATTGAGATGTTAAAAGCTGGTCTGGCAGAAGTATACAGAGGTAAACCAGCTACAGGGTTAGACTTGAATCTTTACAAAACAACCGAATCAAAAGCTAAAAAAGACGAAATAGGTATCTGGTCATTGCGAGGTCAGTATTTTTCTCCAAAGAGTTGGAGGGAGTTGTATAGAGACTGATTTCAAAAACTGAACGGGAGGAAACAATGAAGACAGATTTATATACTTAAAATCTTTTATATATATTTGTTATTATTGGGCATGGAAGGAATTGATGAATGTTGAGTTTTGCTATTAACTAAACATTCAAAATGGGTGGATGTTGGTGGAAATTATGGCTTGAAATTAAAATGTAGAGATGAATTTGATCTCTATTGTTGCACTTTACGAACTTCTTAAACTCATTATATAGCATTCCCTGTCAAAATGAATTGCCACGCCTTCTGAGGTGGAACGCACCATAGTTCCTGTAAGACCCCTCAAACTCTTCACGTACTTAAATTCTTTAAAGTTGTCACTTGGAATGGTGAAATCCATGATAAACCCTGTTCCCTTCGGAAAAGAAGTTAGTGCAGGTATGAATGTTCCGGAAGCAGATATGTCTCTGGTTTCAAGATCGAAAACCCTTTTTCGGGTCGTAGTCATGGTCTCCAGTCTTACAGGGAGTGGAATGGTGAACCTTTCAAATTGACGTCTCTCTTTCATTGACAATACCTTTCGTGAGTGAGGTTAGATTGAAAGAGATAATTAATAGGTAAATGAGATTTAGATCCATTGTCAGAACGAAAAGTTCTACGTAATTAAATATGGTGTCTACGTTTGGATGTCAAATAAAATTATAAAGAGCGGGGGGGCGGCATAGGGCCATGGGGGGGCATGGGACAGGAGGAACCCGATCATTTACTAATACATATGCTCACGCACAAATTTTCTGCTTTTATTGATTGGCTAGGAAACTGAAATCTTAACTAACATCTCACGTTTCGGAATTTGATATCACAACCAGCTGAACCGATTTCAGATTTCTAGGTATATAGCAGAAAGCACAATCTGCAAAAATTGAAAAGCAGAACCATTTCTGACCCTGCCTATTTACAAATCAGGACACCACCGGGGTATGAGACCAGGGCATGTAGTCATAGGTCGTTTTCTGCTTGGTCAGTCGCTCGGGTTATCGCATGGCTTGTTCAATGGCGTTGCTGTGTGCCTCCAGCCAGCTCCGCCCCCACTCCTAATTCTTGCTACGCCTTTGGGAGTTAGACAGATTTCACCGCCTCCATAAGGAGGGGTTTGGATAAAATACAACATACCTTTATTCATAGTACTGTCAGGATCTTCATTCTCCCTGGAAGGGCATTCACCGGAATCGCCGTTTATTAATTCTTCATTATAAAAGTCTATCAGCCTGTTTTGGCATGCCCGTATGAATGCAAATGTGTGCATAAATTCTTCCCTCACCTTTATAAAATAGCGATCGCGATATGCGTCACTTAATTTTTTTCCTCGATCTTTTGCCATGTCCCGGATCGCCTTTACTAAACTATCTACATTATCTATTTGACCAATTATTTGGTCATATTGGAGTTTGAGTTCTTCCCACTTGGAATCTTTTCTAAAACCCCATCGTATTTTATACTCAGGATCTCTATGAGTGTCATCATCTTCAAAAAGCATTTTATAGGCTATTCCCGCCAGTTCGCTTTTATATCTGCCTTCTGTTGCATCTCCATTATCACCTAAATAATGAAATCCTATCGCCAGTGCTTTTAAAGCCTCGAGGTTTTTCTTTGCTTTAACCGAAGCACAAAGTGTATTCTCTATTCTAAATGTAGCTTCATGATCTAACGGCGTTTTGTGCCTGTCTGGAGCGTTTGCTCCATCAATCAGTACATCTCTTGTTTGTCCCCAATTTAAGCTTTTAAATTCATCTGACTGCATTACCTTCTCCAATGAAAGCAAAGCTAAAGCAGTGTGTATGGGCCAGTCTCCGGGTTTTCCATAACTATACCAAGCATCCGTATTGCGTTCAGTAAAAATAATTGAAGCAGCCACAAGTATTATGACCAATACCAAACTCGACTTTTTCATTGTCCTTCTCCTTTTTTCATTCCTTTATTTCTAAAGATAGGACCGGAATACTTGGTCTTGAGAGTTTTTTAAATTATTTTATTAATTGTTCTGCCCCATCATTTCGATAAGACGCCAATTTTTGATTCATTGAAAAACCCCATGAAAATGAGACTTATCAAAACCTGTGCTCACTTGATAATCATCTAAAAGGCACCTCCAATCGCAAAAAAGGATTCGATTTGTTATAAGTGGTTAACGCAATTAACAACCCTTTAACAAGAGGAGGTGCTTGATGGAACTATACGCCGGATT
>JAFDCA010000374.1 GCA_019313025.1 Deltaproteobacteria bacterium | reverse complement strand
CACCAAAATACCCTTCTTCGTCCTGGTGGTGTGCAACCAACGGATAGGTAAAGATGGAAACGATTTCGTAAAACAAATAAAGGGTGAACAGATTGGCGGAAAAGGCCGCCCCCATAGCGCCTCCCACGGCCACAGCATAACAAAAGTAAAATCGTGTCTGGGCATGTTCGTTAAGACCCCGCATGTAGCCGACACAGTAAAATCCGGCCGTAATCCACAAAAATGATGATGTTCCGGCGAAAAGTATACCCAAACCGTCCAAATGAAATTTTATGCTCACACCAGGGTAAAGGGTAAATAGCGTGTATTGATAAGATCCTCCGGCCAAAAGGCGGGGCAAGAAATAGACAACCGAAAAAAAGGTCAGTAGCGCGCCACAGACAGACCAGGATTCTCTCAGGTTCGGTTTGTTTTTCGAAGCCATTATGAGAAGGGCCGTAACCATGGGGATCAGCGGTGTCAAAATAATTTTGCTTGTGATAATGGTTTCCATATAAATGCCTAAAATTTATCCTGTCTGATAATCCGTCTCTTTAAGCAAGATTCTTGAAAAAAACCTATCCATGGAGTTCTTTGACCTCATCTGGATCAATGGATCGATACTTTCGGAAAACAGCCAATATAAAACTCACCACAATGGCTGCCTCTGCAGCGGCAATACCCATGATAAAAAGGGTAATCACCTGTCCAACCGCAGGATCAGGAGATAGAAAACGGTTGAAGGCCATAAAGTTGACACCGGCGCCGTTGAGAATCAGCTCCGTGGAAATCAGCATGCCGATAAAGGACCTGTGCTGGATCAATCCGTAAATGCCGGCGATAAGTAGAAATACGGCCAGTATTAAATAGGAGTTAAGATGATTACTGATCATGGGGATGCTTCCTTATTTTCTTCCTGAACAGCGGTCACTTCTTTAACGGTCAATTGGTCCGTTACCATGCCTCCGGTTCCGCCTCTGGCCAGGATGATTGCACCAACAATGGCAATCAGAAGGATGACCGAAATCAGCTCAAAAGCCAGGCAATAGGTGTAAAGGAACTCTTCTCCAAGATGGGCTGCTGAGAAATCCCTGTTTTCGGCCACGGCAGGTATCCAATCGGTTTTTAGAACACACGCAAGAATCAGTAAAAAAGCCGTCACCGCCGAGGAGACGGCCAAAAATTTATTTCGCCAATCTTTAATGCCTTTTTCCGCCACTTCTGTCGGTGTGTATCCAACCATAATGCCGAAAACCAGAACGATACATATGGCCCCGACATAGATGAGAATTTGCATCAGGGTGAGAAACATGCTCCCCAGATAAAAGTAAATACCGGCAACGCCGAGAAGTGCCACCGCCAGACCCAAAACGGTTTGCATGAGAATTTTGGCTCGGATAGTAATAATGCTCCCCAATATTACCAGAATAATAAATGCGAAAAAAAGCCCTTCGGCAATGATCTGGTAAAAGGTCATATTCTCCGTTCCTCCAGCCGTTTGAGAATATCAAAGTGAAACGCTTCCCTGGTAAAGGCTGCCAGGTTGTATTCCTGGGAATACTCAAGTGCATCTTTTGGACAAACCTCAACACAGGTTCCGCACAGACTGCATTTGGTAAAATCGAGTTCAAAAAGGACCAGGGATTTCTTTTTTTCGCCCTCCATTTTTTTACCTTCGACCTTGATACAGTCCGAAGGGCAGGACTTTTCGCACATGCCGCAGCTGATACACAGATATGTATTTTTTTCCGGATCCAGAATCAGATCGATATGGCCCCGGTAATTGGGCGTGATATCAATTTCTTCCCTGGGATACTGCACCGTAACAATCGGCGAAAACAGCGCCTTCATGGTAACACCGAGTCCTTCAACCAGACTTTTACCACCGGTATATAGTTCTGAGAAGTATTGCTTCATAGTTTAACAACCACTGCTGTGATCAAAAGGTTCACAAGAGAAAAGGGTACCAGATACTTCCAGGCAAAGTTAAGCAATTGATCGAAACGAACACGGGGATAGGTCCATCGCACCATAATCATAAGAAACAACAAAAAATAGACCTTCAGAAAAAACCAGACCACTCCCAGATATTCACCATAGGGAAGATGGGGCCCGTGCCAGCCTCCCAAAAAGAGAACCGTCGCCAATGAAGCAACGATGAACATGTTGGTGTACTCTCCTATGAAAAAAAGTGAAAATCCCATTCCGCTGTATTCGGTGTGAAATCCTGCGGTAAGTTCGCTTTCAGCCTCCGGAAGATCAAATGGCGCACGGTTGGTTTCTGCAAGTCCTGCAACAATATATATGAGGAAGGCAACCGGCTGTAAAAAAACGAACCAGATGTTTTGTTGCGCGCCAACGATTTCCTTAAGGCTGAATGTATTACACATGAGGGCTACGGCGAGCAATGAAAGCAAAATCGGAATTTCATATGCAATGGATTGGGCAACGGCCCGCATGGCGCCGAACATGGAGTATTTGTTATTGGAACCCCAACCGCCGACCAGAAGTGCCATGACGTTGACGGATCCCATGGTAACTATGAAAATAAGACCCAAGTTGAGATCACTTGCTTGAAGTTTTTCGCTAAAGGGAATCACTAGAAGGGGAAGAATGACAGGTGTAAATGACAAAAGGGGGGCCACCCTAAATAGGGTGCGATCCACATTGAACGGGATCAACAGCTCCTTTCCCAACAACTTCACACCGTCTACGACCATTTGAAGGATGCCGTGCGAGCCCACTTCCAGGGGGCCTGGACGCCGTTGAACGTGTCCTGCGATTTTCCGCTCCGCGTATCCCATCATGATGGCGTTTAGAAAGAGAAATGAAATAATGATGATGACGGCGATGACCATCCGAATCAGTTCTGGCGGTAGTATTGAAATCGTTTCCATGTTGTTTTAATATGACCTGATTATATTTGTTTTTATCCTTTCATTACATTTCTAACGGTCGATTTCCGGTATGACCAAATCGAAGCTTCCCAAAATGGATACCAGGTCGGGCAATAGAATTCCGCTTCCCAGCTCCGGGAGACAGCTCAGGTTGGAATAAGACGGAACCCTTATTTTCAACCGGTAAGGCGTGCTCGTTCCATCTCCCACCAGGTAGTATGAAAGCTCCCCTCTTGCAGCTTCCACGGCAAAATTGCAGTCACCGGTGGTCAACTTTATATTTTTCGGTACCTTGGCTCGAATCGGCCCTTCCGGTAGACGGTCCAGGGCCTGTTCAATAATGCGGAGGCTTTGCTCGATCTCCTTGACACGAACCATGTATCGATCGAGACAATCTCCTTGCTCTCCCACCGGAATCTCAAAATCAAATTCAGGATAAACAGAATAGGGTTCATTCTTTCGAATATCATAAGCGATACCCGATCCTCTCAAGTTCGGCCCGGTCATTCCGTATCGAAGCGCCATATCCGGTGACACAATACCGATATTTTCCGTGCGTTTGATGAAAATAATATTTTTTGTCACCAGCTTTTCATAAATCACGTAACGTTTTCGCATTCGTTTAATAAAGGCACGGGTTGCCTCTATGAACTTGTCGTCGATATCCTGGTAAACGCCGCCAAAACGGTGATAGCAGTAGGTGAGCCTGGAACCGGTAACGCTCTCCAGAATATCTAAAATGTGCTCGCGATCATCAAAGCCGTAAAGAATTGGAGTAAATGCGCCAAGATCGAGAAGATAGGCACCAAGCCAGAGCAAGTGACTGGCGATTCGGTTCAGTTCCGATGTAATGACCCGGATGTGCTCGGCCCTTTTTGGGACTTCGATTCCCGCTTTTCGCTCGATGAGTGAGACATACCCGTGATTGTAGGGAAGCGCACAGACATAATCCATCCTGGCCGTATTGGGCATAAAGCCCTGACACGGTCGTGATTCTCCCATCTTTTCGTGCATGCGGTGGATAAACCCGAGCACCGGCTGGGGATCTAGAACATATTCGCCTTCCATCTCCAGCACAATGAGAAGCACACCGTGGGTGCTGGGATGCTGGGGTCCCATATTTAAAAAGAACCGGTTATATTCCTGATATTCTGATTCGAGCATGATGAATATGTCTTTTTATCGTCGGCTTTCTAATTTTCAACCGGTTTCGTCATTGGCTTCTTTTTCGGTTGTTTCTGGAACCCCTGACTTCCAAGAAACCTCATCAAGAGATTTCAGCTTTTCTTCCTTCTTCAAAAGCGGATGAAAATTGGAATCTTCCTCAGAAAGCAGCAACGGTTTCAGGTTGGGATGGCCGTCAAAAACAACACCAAAAAGATCCCGGGTTTCTCTTTCATGCCAGTCAGCTCCCTGAAAAATATCTGATATACTCGGGACCTTAAGGCTTTTAGGCACGGAAACACGGGCCTTAATTCGATACAGCTGATCATACCGTGCAAATTGATAAACCACCTCCAGGCCGGAATTATCCTGATCGTTTCCTTCCTCCGATCGAACATGAAGCCCTGCAACAAATACAATATAGAAACCGAGGTCATAGGCTGTTTGGGCAAATTTTCGAACCTGATTCACATCCAGGGCAACTTCCAGGTGATATCCCCTCTGGTGGTAGTCCGTGTCGGTGGCATTTAATCCTTGATGTATAAAATCGTTTTTATAATCTTTGCTTTTATCAACCATTACTTCACCCTCAATCCTTTTACCTTTTTCAAAGGAGATTTGGGATGACGATTCTGGGGGATTGGATGACGGGTACCGGTAATCTTTTCCTGAACCTTAAGAATCCCTTCGATGAGAGCCTCTGGACGGGGAGGACAGCCGGGAACATAGACATCCACAGGGATCAGTTTGTCGGCGCCCTCGATGATATTATAATTTTCCTTGACGCTGAAGGGGCCTCCTGAGATGGCACAGTTGCCCAGAGCAATGACCCACTTGGGAGACGGCATTTGTTCGTAAAGTGTCAAAAGTACCGGAGCAAGTTTTTTGTTCACCGTTCCGGCCACGATCATTAGGTCCGATTGTCTGGGTGATGGTCTGAAAACTTCCGATCCATATCTGGAAATATCGAAACGGGCCATACCGGTTCCCATCATCTCTATTGCGCAGCAAGCAATGCCGAACGTCATGGGCCACAGTGAATTCGCCTGACACAGCTTCAGAATAGTGTCGGTCAGTTTCATGCGCAACAGGGGGCCTTCACCATATTCTCTGCCTTGTTCGACAACCGGTCGACAGGATTCAGACTTTAAATATGCGGCATATGCATCCAAGTCGGGTGTTATCTGCGAACTTTTATTTTCCTCTCCCACGTAAAAACTCCTTTAGCCCAGGCATAAACAATGGCCAGGATCAAAATACCCAAAAAAATGAAAAACTCCACAATTCCACGAATGCCGGATACCTTGTCGAAGGCCGCTGCAACCGGAAACAGATACAAGATATCAACATCAAACGCGAGAAAAATGAGTGCGTAAAGGTAATAGGCCACGCCATAACGATAATCCCAGGCTTTTCCGTAGATATCCATCCCGCATTCGTATGTATCCAGAGATTTTTTTTGATGTGTTCTTTTGGGGCGAATAAACCAGTTGATAAGAAACGGTGCAAATCCTCCAATAAAACCCACAACGAGGAAAAGAAAGATGTACATATAGTCTAAAAGGGCGGTCTCCGTCATTCCAATAATCCCTTTAAGAAATTATTTAAACGTCAAAAAGTACATGTTTTGGGGATATTCATTGAATTCTGTTTGCCAAAGAAGGTTACTTATTTTTTTAAATCAATATTGTCAAGAGTTGTTTTTGTTGTTTTATGCAACATGGTGTTGAAAAATGTTACACTTTCTTAAAGAATAAAATAAGTATGTCGGATTCAAAATTAAGAAAACACTACGAGTTGATGAATTTAAAGACATAAAGAAATGAATTACGGTGATAGGATTAACAGCAGCTTTTGCTTTGGTCTTTGGGGAGGTCGTTCTTGGCTTCGATGATACAGCAACAAGATCCTTCTCTGCCCAGAGCCGTATTGATAACAGCCGCGGCACAACCAACACCAGTCTCCACGGTGAGTGCTTCTGAGGGACAATTCATTGCACAAGCCCCACACTCCATGCAGGCATCCCTATTTGCGATCTGAGCCCGTCCGTTGTTCATGATGAATACGGCATGGGGACACACCACCATACAAATACTGCAACCCGTGCAATTTTTCTCGTTTAATTGGAGTGTTACAACATTTTTCAAATAGATCATCTTTTCCATTTTCATTAGCCTTTAAAAGATAAACCGAGATCCTACCCAGAGGATCAATCCAGCCATGCCACCCACAATTTCAAGGGGTACGGCCCATTGCATCTCTTTTTTGACACCGGAAAGAGACGTGTAGGTGGAAGCGCCGGTAAAATTCATAGCAAGAAAAGCCGACACGGCCGGAGTCAAAAAAAACCAGGCCAGGATACTCAGATAATCTTGACGAATGTCAAGATAAAACACTCCGAAAAGAGTGATAAACAAAGTTGTTATCAGGCCCATGATCAAACCCTTCTGAGAAAAAGCTCGACCTGGAAGCCATGGTAAAAGAATCGGTGTTAGAACCGCCCCGGCCAATAGCGCTCCCAGCATATTGAGCACGGCAAATAGCCCATCGCTCAATACACCCTGCCAAAATCCGGAAGATGCACCCAGTCCTCCCAATAAAAGAAAACCGGGTAGTATCAATAAACTCCATTTTAAAGCGCTGACCAGTTCAACAGGTATTAAAATCACCCTTTCGTACATTCTAAATGTCTTTCGCCGCATTTCAGGCGTCGCCTTCATCCCGGTGTCCAGAAATTTCGGCAAATCTCTGGCTTGAATGGGGCCAAAAATGACTTTGAAGCCGATGCGTTTTTTAACTTTGTATGCGGCAACCCCAGGGCCTGCCAGTTGGGGTAGAATTAACTCCCTGTGGGATACTACATCATTCAATCGGCTAAACTCGATACGCCGAACCAGTTCATCCGTCCCAAATGTTCCTTTCCCGGCCGCACACCAGACATTGATGCCATTGGTGTCCAGAACCAGAATCCACGCATGCCGGTTTGAAAAAGTCTCTCGCAATCGATCAAAACTCATCTTGTAATTGGCCGTTACCAAAACAGGTGATTGTTCATTCGGTTCTCCGAGAGCATAAAGACCGGGATCCACGGTATAATGCATGCGGCCCACACCCCAGCGCGCCTTAAAGTTCCCCCAGTGATCCGACCAACTCAATTCGGAAGAAATCTTGGGTACATCACCGATCGGTGTCTGAACCGAACCTATGATAAAGGGTTGATTCATATCCGGAAGGCTCAACTGGGCCTTTTGTTTCCGGGGTCAACAACTCAGATCTGTTAATGACAATGATCCATGGGGTCGGACGGGTCGATTTTTTAATGGATCAATAGAATTTAAGCTCATAAGACGATCCTTTAGGCTGGCGGATAATTAATCTCTTTGAGTAATTCTTTGATTTGTTCCAGTGTGACAGGTGATTCAAATTCAACGGTTAGACTTTTACTTTCAGGATCACCTTCCACGGTCATGACGCCCTCGAGCTCATTCAACTCATTCTTGATCGACATCACGCAATGTCCACATGAAATATTGGGTATGGAAAATTTTTCTTTTTCCATTTTACGATTCCTCCTTTGGCATTCTACTCAGTAAATAATGCTACAATGTAGCTGTGTCAACCTGAAAAAATTGAATTATCATGACCAAGTTTCGCAAATGAATCCAGCCAAAAAACCTTTTCAGCAGTAAACTAAAATAATTTTTTGAAGGTGAATATTTTTTAGGTTCAAAAAATTACTAAAAAAATATAATAAAAATAAATTTAGACAGTTAACATGGCAACTCGAACGAAACAAGCCAAAACATAGTGTGCATTTTTTTATTGACACAACCTGCTACATTGTAGTATCATTGGGGCGATTTTAATGATATAAAATCCATGAAAAGTTTGCACGAATTTTATCAGAACTTCAACCATTGATGTTAGGTACAACATGTTCAAACCGAAAATCTTGTGTTTCGCACTGATCTTTATTATCGTTACAAGTTTATACGCAGTCGGTGCGTCCGCCGGTACAGTGTGCATGGCCACATGCTGCCTTCAAACCAATTCGGTGGGGATGCACCATACCATGGACGAACAGATTAATCCCACCTCGAACTGCCATTCCGGAACTCCATCAATTCCCTGTGAGTTACAATCCAAAAAAACTGTTTATATACCAGAATGCACTTTGACCACACCTTGCAAAGGTTTCCCAGGCACCATCAAAACGATTAAGATTTCGTCCAATCTTCGTTTCGAAAATCCTGACGTTCAAACCTATTATTTGGTTCAAAATGTGGAGGAAAAACTTCACTCTTTCTCCATATATCTTCGGATACAATCCCTTATCATTTGATCGGTTCCATACCGCAGATTTTTGGCTTTATTATTTATCCTTAAATTAATTATTCCAACACGCCGTCATTCCATATGCTCTGAAAGAGCATTAGGCTAACTATATTTATAATTACAAACTTATTTTAAAGAATGGATCTTAAAAATTTTTACAAAGGAGCTTTTTCATGTCAACAACAAGAAACAAACAAAAGCAGGATAAAATGGCTGCTAAAAAGGCCGCGGTTCTTAACACAGAGAAAAAAAACCGCTTGCTGCTATATTTGACCCTCGTCGGAGTGATTCTTATTGCTGGTGCTGTGGTCTTTTTTATTGGCAAGGGCGACAACAAAAAGACGTCCCTTGCATCCGCTCCATCAGTATCCGATACTACGGCAGTGAAATTCCCGGCCGTTCTTTTTCAAGACGGAAACGCCCGTCATTTTCAACACGTGGATGGGAATTTTACGATACGGTATTTCATTCTCAAAAGTTCCGACGGTGTCATCAGGGCTGCCTTCGATGCCTGCGATGTCTGCTGGCCTGCGAACAAGGGATATTATCAAGAAGACGACTATATGGTGTGTCGAAACTGCGGCCGCAAATTTGCCTCAGTGCTGGTCAACGAAGTCAAAGGGGGCTGCAATCCAGCACCGCTGAACAGAATCATGGAAAACGGTCAAGTGATTATCCAGGTAAAGGATATCCTTGAAGGTAAACAATATTTTAACTTTTCCTAAAAAGGCCTGAAAATGACACTCAAAACCATATCCATTAAAAACCTTTTGCGCCGCAAGGGCAAGGCAGGTTTTATCCTTGCCGGACTGGTTATTGGCGTATCAACGGTGGTTGGAATTCTTACGTTTGTTGAAGCCATGACCGACAGTATCAACCACAAGTTGGAAAAGTATGGGGCGAATATTTTGATTGTCCCTAAAACCGAAAATCTCGCGCTTTCATACGGCGGACTTGCGCTGGGCGGTGTTTCATTTGAGATGAAAGAGATTCAAGAGGATGAATTGGCCCGCATAAAAAACATAAAAAATGCTCGGAATGTTGCTGCCTTAGGGCCAATGGTTCTTGGTGTGGTCAATATTGAATCACAGAAAGTTCTCATGGCGGGCGTGAATTTTAAGGCCGCTGAAATTTTAAAGCCCTGGTGGCATCTGCAAGGTGCCTTGCCCCAAGAAAACCAGATGATATTGGGTGCCGAAGCCGCACGGATACTCAACTTATCCACTGGAAATCAAATCTCGATAATGGATAAAAAATTGACGGTTTCCGGTGTGCTCGAACCCACCGGTTCCCAGGATGATCAGCTGATATTTACCCGTCTTGCGACCGCCCAGACTATTTTCGATAAAAATGGACGAATTTCCATGGCTGAAGTGGCTGCGCTTTGTAAAGATTGTCCCATTGCAGCCATGGTAAAACAGATATCCGAGGCTTTGCCGGGTGCCAAAGTGATGGCCATTCAGCAGGTTGTCAAGGGCCGAATGGCGGCTTTGGCTCAGTTTAAAAAATTTTCCTACGGTATTTCAGGAGTCATCCTGTTGATCGGCAGCCTTGTTGTGCTGGTAACCATGATGGGCAGCGTAAGGGAGCGTGCCGACGAAATCGGCATTTTTCGAGCCATTGGCTTTCGCAAAGGCCACATTATGAAAATTGTTTTCATTGAAGCTTCTATTATATCAGGCCTGGCGGGTGTCATTGGTTATTTTATAGGGCTCGGGGCAGCCAAAGTTGCACTGTTTGCTTTTGCCAAAAGCCATTCCGGATATGTTCCTTTTAGATTAGACTTGGCCGTTGGTGCGGTGATGATCGCACTGGCACTGGGTTTGGTGTCCAGCGCATACCCGGCGTTTATGGCGGCCCGACTCGACCCCAATGACGCGCTGAGGTCGATGTGAAATGGTGAAAAGTATCAGTTTAAAATTTTTTCTTAATGAGAGGTAACACATGGTATATATTCTAGCAGATAACCTTACAAAAACATTTGGGGAAGGCGAAATAATGGTTAAGGCCATAGACGGCATCAGCTTTCAAATCGAAGAAGGAGAGTTCGTAGCTGTCATGGGTGAGTCGGGAGCCGGGAAGTCGACGCTGCTGGGAATGATGGGGGCCATGAACGCCCCAACTTCCGGAAGTTTGATGGTTGATGATATTGACATATATCGCTTAACTCAGGAACAACGGGCGGATTTTCGTCGAGAGTTTTTGGGATTTGTGTTTCAGAGTTTTCATCTAGTTCCCTATCTGACGGTCATGGAAAATATTATGCTGCCGCTGGCAATCATTAAGCGTTCAAAAAAGAATAAACAGGAAATGGCCGAAGCAGCGATGAATCAGGTTGGATTGTCGGGAAAAGCGCATCGATTACCGAACCAGATTTCAGGCGGAGAAAAGGAACGCGTGGCCGTCGCACGTGCTATCGTCAACGAACCTCCGGTGCTGTTGGCCGATGAACCCACCGGCAATCTAGACACCAAAACCTCTCAGGACATCATGGAATTACTCCTTCGCCTCAACGACAATGGCATGACCATTGTTATGGTGACGCACAGTCCGGATTGCGCCGGTTATGCCCGGAGAATTATGCGGCTTGCCGACGGCAAGTTGATGGATGATAATATTAAGTTAAGGAGTTTAAAAAGATGGCAAAAAAAAAGAAACAAAGAACCGTTTCCCAGCCTAAATCAAGCGCTGGCGGCAGGCAGCCTTCCTACTGGATGATTCTGGCGGTTTTATTCTTTTTCTTTTCCGTGGGACTTGCCGTAAAAATGGTTTTTTCACCGGTTTCGGTATCGGGCATCAGCCCGACAAACTACCAAAACATTCCAAGCGGCAATCCTGCTTTGGAAAGTCAGATTCGACGGGTGGCCGCAAATTTTAGGTGCGCCTGCGGCGGATGCGGAGAACTCTTTTTGATTGACTGCACCTGTAATATGCCTCAAGGTGCCCTAGAAGAAAAAGGCTTTATACGTGAAAAGCTCCAGCAGGGCTTGTCCGTGGAGCAGGTGGTTGACATGGTAGAAAAAACATACGGGCACAGGATTATTTAACAAACATACTTGGTATCTCAGCTTTTGCATCCGAATATGGCTGAAAAGCCCCTAAAGTAACAGGCTGAAAAAATTTTCTTGACTTAAATCGAACGTATCATTTTTTTGAAGACAGCAGCGTTTTTCAAGCGCTTGTATTTGTTCTTTCCTTGAATCACATGATGTTTCTCAGTAATAATGATTTGATTAAATCCCAAATAAAATTACCAATGACAAGTCACGAGGTATTATTATCATGTTACTGGAAAAATTCATCAAAGTGGGACGAAATTTTTTAGGTTGTAAATTTCCCATCATGTGCGGCGCCATGACTTGGGTCAGTGATTATAAACTCATCGGTGCCCTTGGCAATGCAGGAGGGTTCGGTCTATTGGCCGGCGGCAATACACCCGTTGATATACTCGAAAAGGAAATCATCGCAACCCGTGAATATACGGATGCTCCTTTCGGTGTCAACCTGATCACCATTGCACCGGTATATAAAGATCAGTTGCAACTCGTTTGTGACATGCGCTGTGAACTGGTAATGTTCGCCGGCTCTATCCCAAAAGATACCGAGATTCAACAGGTCAAAGATACCGGAGCTAAAGTGATCTGCTTTGCCCCAACCGCACCTCTAGCATCCAGACTTATCAAGATGGGTGCCGATGCCCTTATGATCGAAGGGGCAGAGGCCGGCGGCCATATTGGGCCGGTTTCCCTGTCGGTTCTTCTCCAGCAGATCCTCTTTGAAATAGACAGCGTCCCGATCTTCGTAGCCGGTGGTATTGCCACCGGCCGTATGATGGCACATCTCTTGATGATGGGTGCGGCGGGAATCCAGATGGGAACCCGATTTGTCATGTCGGAAGAATGCAAGGCACATCCCAACTTTAAGGCGGTATTCCAAAAAGCAAACGCTCGGGATGCAGTTGCAACACCTCAGTTTGACAGTCGGCTGCCCGTTATCCCAGTCAGGGCTTTGAAAAATAAAGGCAGCATTGAATTTTCGAAACTTCAGCTTGAACTCATGGATAAACTCGAGAATAAACTCATTGATCAGCAGCAGGCACAATATGAAGTGGAGAATTTCTGGGTGGGAGCCTTGCGTGATGCGGCAATTGATGGCAATATCGAGAGAGGATCTCTCATGGCCGGCCAATCGGTGGGACTGGTTGATAAAATCAAACCGATTCAAGATATCATCGACGAAATGGTCAACGATGCCGAATCTGAACTGCAACGGTTAAATAAAAAATTTATGAACGCCTAACTTTGGCCATTTATTCCATTGCCACTATGTAGCACTTTTTTCTTGACAGCACCTGCTTTGGGATGATATTGAAAAACTAAGTTTAGAATACCTCCCTTCCTCCTCTTTCTGGCTTGGGGCGGTTCGTCTTTTAGATGAACCGCCCCTTTATTTACAAATATAGCAGTTGCCAAAAATATGTTCCGATTGAACGAATAACGGTCACGATTTGCCGTAAGCCGCCGGATGATTTCGTTGAGGTCGGGAAGCTGTGTGAGCAAATTAGAGCGCGTT
>JAFDCA010000373.1 GCA_019313025.1 Deltaproteobacteria bacterium | reverse complement strand
TCGTTGGTCAGTGCCGTGGTCGATCTCCAGATGACAGGTCCCGAAACCATCAGTTTGAGCACGGGGACCCAGTGGTGGCGATGGCATCGCTTAGGCCACCTGGTAAACCCAGGAATCTATTAAAAAAGGCCTGGGCGGGACACAACGCCCGGTTCTTACAAAATCACCACCACCAGCGTTACTGCAGACGGGTACACTTGGGAGGGGTAATGACCGCGACTACCTTTACCATTCAGTAATATTTGCGGTAATCGTCACATGTAAAACGAGGGCGGTTCAGGATTAAGGCAGGCTTTTGTCGATTCCGGTGCCGCCTTCGGCGTCTGCAGGCTGAGAGATCGGGGTGCAGGGTTTGCCCTTGATGACTTCTGACAGCATGTTGACCACTGGCGCCCTGTCTTTGATGATAAGCGTGTTGGTCGGCTTATAGGGTACGATACTGCCTTCCGGTGACAGAAACGGCTTCAGAACGGAGGCCAGGTATTCGGCGTCGGCGTGTTCGATCTGTATCATGCAGACAATTATGCGCCCTCCGGACGCGGTTGTCTTTTCCTGGGCCTGGGAAAAAACCGGAGCCAGCAGCACCAGGAGAAGAATCAGGAAAAGCCTGAGCGCTTGACGGTGCTGGCGGGAAATTTGTTTTACCGCCAAAGACATCTTAAACCCAATGTTGTTGATTTAAGGAATTATTTGATTGTGGGAGCGGCTTCCAGCCGCGATCCAAACAGTACAACCCAGACCTTATTATTTTTTGCGGAACACGCAGGTTCCGTCAGGTTTTTTCTAATACAGTAAAATTCGAGAAACTGGGGTCGGTCCAAGGTTGTGCACCGGCAATTGCGGTGTGAGCTTAAAAGCGAAGTCGTTTTGTGGCCTTAAAAATGTCCTTTTGACCGTCGATAGAAAACTTAAACAAGCCTACATTAGACTGTATATGAATTTTGCATAGATATCTTTGGCAAACCTTCCGTCAATAACGTCTTTTTGTATTAGATCCAAAGCCTTATATGGAATCATTGAATCTCTGTAGGGTCTTTCATCATTTGTTAATGCTTCGAAACAATCTAGTATACTTATTATTTGTGACAATTCTGATATTTGGGTCAACCCATTCGGATACCCGCTGCCATCTAATTTTTCATGGTGCTGTAATGCGGTCAGTTTGACTTCCGGGTTTGGAAATTTGCAGCGCTTCAATATATTGTACCCCTGAATTGGGTGAGATTTAATTTTGGCAAAATCCTCATCACTTAATTTCTGTGGTGCAGTTAGAATATCCTCGTTGGTTCTTGTTTTACCGATATCATGCAGCAATGCACATAATCCCAATAGTTTTGTTTTGGTTTTATTATATCTTCGAGAAATGGCATACCGAATAGCCAGTGCCATTACATTGACTGAATGCATTGCCGTCGTATAGTCTTTATCGGAGATACGCCAGAAACTTTTAATGGCCTCAGGGTCTTTGGTATATTCCCCCACGATGATAGCGACGGTATTTGACAACCCTTCCAGCACGCCGCTCGAGGGTTCCGAGAACATCTCATCAACCAGCTTCACCACCGTCGTTTTTACATTTTCCAGGTCATTTGACTTTATGTCGTTTTGAAGCTGTTTATTGAAAGCCTGCTGCACTTCCCGCATGCCTTGAGCTGAATCAGTTTTTTTTAAATACAATTCGCGTGGAATTAGATTTTGCTTAACACGCATCTCCTTTAAATTCATACCCGAGGGTTTGTAAATACCATATCTTTCACCGTTTGACGTGTAATAAAGGGGAACCGTATGATATAAAAACAAATTTGATTTCCGTGCTTTAATATAATTCGTTTGCATTTTATTTCCCGATTCGGAGATCCATCGAACAACGATATTTTCCGCTCAGAATTATAGAGTTTTTATAAATGGTTATCAATTATATCGGCATTTTTTAAATACCCTTTAATCAGGAAACGATATCATGGGCGGATTCAATCCGCTTTTTTGGGCAGCAAACCCTCTTCTTCAGCCAATCCTTTAATCATCTCAGCATATTCTTTGCTGACATAAATATTTTTTATGATTTCGTCGTAGGACTTTCCCTCCTGTAACATGTCAAGAATCATCTGTTCGGTTTTGAAATCATAGTTTACTTTATACAGCTTACGGTCTTTATAACCTCGCTCGATCAAGCGTGTCATATAATTGGTCGTGTAGCTAATCTTGATAAGTTCATTTTTGATTCTAAAAATTGCCAATACCAAAAGAACTACAATGACAAAAAGAATTGTAAGCAATAGGAGGAATCCGGCCTCAACCGCCAATATCGGCAAACCGGCAAAATCTGCTATCTTGTGAATCATGACCATAACACCCCCATGTTGGACGAATAAAGAACAATCCTTCAGCTGATTTGATTAAAAGAACTGGTTTAATCTAAACCAAAGCCGATATTGAAGCAAGTGCGAAATCAAAATACACCAAAGAATTAATCAAGAAGCGCTTGAAGATTCTCAAAGTCTTTTTGAGAGTCGATATCGAAGAAACATAAGGGGTCGTCTATCTCTAACTTGAACACCCGCTCGGGATTGGTCCGGATTATATCCCGGGCGCCGATATCTCCTTCGATCGCCATGAGCTGATCATACAGGGCCCGGTTAAAAATGGTAGGATTGCCCCTTTTGCCTTTGCAAACCGGAACGCAGATGTCTTTTCCGGAATGCTGGAAACTGGCTAACATATGGTCGATGGTGTTGGAATCCAGCATGGGCTGGTCGCCGAGCAGAAACATAACCGAGGAAAATGCCTGCCGGATTTTTAGCAGCCCGGCCTGAAGTGACCGGCTTTGACCTTCAAGATAGCGGTGGTTGATCACCACCTGAAGGCGTTCATGGGTGATGCGGGTGTCCAATGCCTGCAAAATATTTTGATAATCGTGTCCCAAAACCAGCACAACATGATTCAGTTGGGACTCCAGAGCGGCGTCCAGTACATATTCAAGCAGATATTTTCCCTTTAGTTTCAAAAGCTGTTTGGGACGCCCGAATCTTATTGAACTTCCACCCGCTAAAATGATGCCGGCGGTTTGTTTTTGATGCGACATTTAAAAGACCATCGAAACGTAACCTTCATCTATATTATGATCACCCAATTAAGATACTGTATCGGAATTTCCATTTTGGGGACACGGATGAACACGGATTACCAGGCTAGTAAAAGCCAGAATAAACCAAATATCTGTGAAAATCTGTGTTCCAATATAACTTGAATGTGATTAAAGGATATTTCCTAAATCCAGGTGTTGCAACCTTTAATTAATTTTTCACCCAGCAAACCTTTGACGAACCGCTTGGTTGTCTGGTATACGGTATACATTGAAAGGGGGTTGCGGTCATGGACCAGCAATTTCAAAAGTATCTCTCAGCGACACCAATTATAGATAGTGACAATCAAACCATTATAGATTATGCCGCCAGTACTATTCAGCATACCGACGGCGACCCGATATCTAAAGCGATTAAACTATACTATGCTGTCCGGGATGTTATCTGGTACGATCCCTATTTGCCGTTTTTCCGTCCTGAACATTACCGTGCCAGTCATGTATTAAAAAAAGGCCGGGCGTTTTGTGTGGGTAAAGCAAGCCTGCTCTGTGCTCTGGGACGGGTTTGCGGCATCCCGAGCCGGGTCGGTTTTGCCACGGTTCGCAATCATCTGGCAACCAAGCAGCTCCTTGAATTTCTGGGCTCCGATCTGTTTGTTTATCACGGTTTCGTGGAATTTTATCTGGATCACAAATGGGTTAAGGCCACCCCGGCCTTTAACATCGAATTGTGCAGAAAACACAAGGTCATTGCGCTTGAATTCAATGGCAGAGAAGATTCCATTTTTCATCCATACAATTCAGAAAAAAAGCAATTCATGGAGTATGTTGATGATCACGGAACATACGCCGACATACCGGTTGATGAAATCATCATCGGATGGGAAGAAATTTACGGCAAAGATCGCGTGCGGCATTGGATTGAGGAACATGAAAAATCAGACGTTAAAGCAGGACGCGATTTTGACAAGGAAGAAGCCGTTTGAATGTGGAAGTCGGAATGCGGAATGCGGAAAAGGGAAGTGAGAATGAGGAATGTGGAATGCGGAAGTGGGAATGGGGAAGGTGGAAAAGGGAATTCGGAATGTGGAATGCGGAAGTTGGAAATGGTAGAAGGCAAAAGGCAGAAGACAAAGGGTGCAGGACGCAGGGTGCAAGGCAAAAGGCGCAGAGCGCATAAATTTTGGTTGATTGAGTTTATTTGGTTGACTGGCTAATTAGAACTCCGTAACCAAAACTATTATATAGTCAATCCAAATTAGTCATGGGGCAGCAGACGGGCCTATCGCAATTTTAGCAGCCATTGGTAAATGATCAAAATGATATTATTGCATCCTCCCATTTTCCGCCTTCCGTCAGCTGTTTTCGGTCATCTGCCTTCAGATTGGGGAAGAAGCATCAAGTGATACCACTCAATGAAATCATTATTGCGGTCAAAGGTGCCGGAGAGATGGCCAGTGCTGTGGCCTGGCGGTTGTACATGTCTAATTTTAGAAAGATTTTAATGCTGGAAACAGATTATCCACTGGCTGTAAGGCGTGAGGTGTCATTTTGCGAAGCAGTCCACGAGGGAGAAAAAGAGGTTGACAAGGTCAGAGCTGTACGAGTGCAAAAACCTGATGAAATTAAACTGTGCTGGGAGAATAATGAAATTGCGGTAGTGGTTGATCCCCAATGGCATACATTAAAAGCACTACAGCCCGAAGTGATCGTGGACGCCGTTTTGGCTAAAAAAAATCTGGGGACCCATATGAACGAAGCGCCACTGGTGATCGGCCTGGGTCCTGGATTTTATGCCGGAAAGGATGTTCATCTGGTGATTGAGACCCATCGGGGGCATAACCTGGGAATAATTATCACATCCGGGGGAGCCGAACCGAACACCGGAACTCCCGGCGCTATCGGCGGCTTTACCGAAGAGCGGGTACTGCGGGCGCCGGGCGACGGGAAATTTCTGTCCATTCGAAATATCGGTGACCGTGTCAATGAGAATGAGATTCTTGGATCTGTTGCGGGGATAGAAGTACGGGCGCACATTGCCGGCGTCCTGCGTGGACTCATTCGCCCGAACAGCCAGGTTACGCAAGGTTTAAAAATCGGCGATATCGACCCTAGGGGCGAGGTAAGCTATTGTTTTACGATTTCCGATAAGGCTCGGGCCATCAGTGGATCGGTGCTGGAAGCCATCCTGCGGTCTTATAATTGCGCCTAGCACGGGGCCGCCGTGGGCGGAGAACAAAAGAATGACGATTGATGAATAATGGAATCGCTTCGCTCTATCTTTTTCGTAAAAATTCAGCCACAAAGACACGAAGGCACACAAAAAATATATAGGTTCTCGTCGAAGAGTGTATTATTTGCAAACTAAAAGATGTTGACGAGATGAATTCTGTGAGAAAGCACAACTGCATCGTCATTTAAGGCCAGCTTCTAAGCGACCTGATTTTATTCCCAATTTTAATGTGCTTATTATTAGCGGCATCAATAGAATTATATTATAGCCTTTGTGGCTTGGTGCCTTAGTGGCTCAATTATTACAAGGAATCTTCAAATGGTCTCGCTAAAGGAAGGGCTGATGCTAGAAGGCGGCAGCGTCGTCAGCCTGGTGGGCGGGGGTGGGAAAACAAGTTTAATGTTCAAACTCGCCCGCGAGTTATCAATGGCCGGCGATACGGTTTTGACCACTACCACCACTAAAATTTTTGAGCCGTCCCGGGACCAAGCGGCCTGTGTGATTTTATCCGGCTCCGTTCCAGACATACTGG
>JAFDCA010000372.1 GCA_019313025.1 Deltaproteobacteria bacterium | reverse complement strand
TTAATCTATTGCATAAGCCGTCGCAAAAAAAGAGAAGAATTTTTTAAATGGATAGGAATTATTGTTCCATCTTCAAAATCATCAGCCTTTGCTTTGAAAAACAGAGATGATATAAAAATTGACAATATTCAAGATTTGAAAAAGTACCAAATAGGAACAACCTTCAAAGATGCCAGAGAAACCTATCTATTGAACAAAGGGTTTGAAGTAACCGACTTCAATAGAGTAAGCGGTGATGATTCTTATTTTAGGAATTTTCTGAAACTACGTTTAAAAAGAATTGATATTTGGCTCATGCCTGACGCTGTAATGAAATATGTAGTTCCTGCGTCCATGCCCTTCACCAAGGAGTAAAAGAGGAGTTTGATCGACACCATCCGTAACACGATCAGCGGGTATCTTATCAAGGGCTCCTGCCAGACGGGCTGCGGTCGTAAACAGATCGGTGACATGCACAATGTCCACCGGATCCTGGTTGGGCGCGATGATTCCCGGCCACCAAGCCATTGCCGGCACCCGAACACCACCTTCCAGCACGTCGCCCTTGGCCCCGCGCAACCAGGAATAACCGGAGTTTGGATAGAAGGCGTACATCGGCCCATTATCGCTTATCCAGACTACAAGCGTATTCTCTGCGATGCCTTCGGCTTTCAACGTATCGAGTATTTGCCTTACATGGGCATTGTGAGCTGCCATCTCGGAAGCTTGGGCATTGACTTTATCGACATGTTTATCGTTGTGGTGCGCCTTCGATCCCTGAAGCTGCTGAGTGTAGGTCGCCCAATAGATGAAGAATGGATTGTCGTCCTTAGCCTTTTCTTTGATGTAAGCTGTTATCTGTTTGATCGATTCGGCTTCAAAGGCTTCCTGCCGATGGGGGCCTAACTTGCCGGCAGTGCCATCGACAGGTTTCCGTCCCTTTCCCTTGTGTCCAATAAACGCGGCCTCCGACAGATCAATCCCTGTACGCTTTTTGTAAGCCTCTTCACCAGGGAAATCGTAGAACATCGCTTTGTTAGGATTTGGTTGGTCTTTATACATGTCGAAAGAGCCTGGCCAGTTATCGGGTGCACCGTTCCACATACCGTAGTACGCGTAGTCATACCCCTGGTTCTCCGGTGCGTGCTCGGGCAAATCGCCCAGGTGCCACTTGCCCCACATTGCAGTATTATATCCAGCTGAGGAGAGCACTTCGGCCACCGTCACTTCTTTTGGAGATAACCCCTCGATCTGTCCGGGCCAAAGGACACTCAGCAGACCGGTGCGAACCGGGTGGCGTCCGGTATTGATGGCAATACGTGTGGGGGTGCAGCTCGGCTCGGCGTAAGCGCTCCAAAACCGCATTCCCTCGAACGCCATCTTATCCAGTTCTGGCGTGGGCGTGCCGCGGTGTTTGCCGCCGCCCTGCCAGCCCATCTCGCCCCATCCAACGTCATCAGCCAGGATATAAATAATGTTGGGTTTCTTGCCAAAACGTTTCTCCAGGGCCTTGAGCTTTTGATCAATCTTCTTGTCTTGCTCGGCCCATTCGGCCTTGTGTCGTTTTTCAAGCGCATAATACGGCGCGTCAAGCTGGCCTGCAAATGATGCCATGGGAAATATGAGTGCAGATCCAATAAGATAAGTTATTAAACGAAAAATTACTTTCATACAGCCTCCTTTCACTCAACCTTAGGTTGAATTATTGAGATTGAAATTTTAGCAAAAGTGCGTTATAGACACTGCTGTACAGAAAGTATAAACATTCTGTACAGCAGTGTCCAGTAAAATTTTTGATTTTATGAAAATGAAACCATCAAAAACAAAAAATATGAAGCATGTGAGCAAGGACCAATGGCTTGCCAAGGCCCTTGATACACTTGGGTCAAAAGGTGTTGAAGCCATTAAAATTGAAAGGCTTGCCAAGGAGTTAAATATATCAAGAAGTGGATTCTACTGGCACTTTAAAAATCGGCAAGACTTGTTGGATCACCTTCTTGATTATTGGGTGAGCGAATATACAGGTGTTGTCACTGACAATCCTGATATTATAAAACTTGATCCGAAAAAACGCCTTTTCACCGTAATGGAAATTATCAGGGATAAACAACTTGCAAAATACGATCTTGCAATGACGTCTTGGGCGAAGTTAGATTCCCAGGTACATAAGATTGTTAAGAGGGTTGTTAAAATGCGTTTTGATTACATTCGGTCAATATTCGCTGATTTGGGTTTTGAAGGTGATGAGCTTGAAATGAGAGCACGGCTGTTTGTGTGTTACCACTCTTGGGAAAGTACCATGTTTCCTGACCTCTCCAACCATAAAAACTCAAAATTGAAAAAATTGCGCCACGAATATTTTATTAAAAAATGAGTTGGTTCTACTTTTAGCATTTGACTCTATGGTGAAAAAAACCATGCCATGGAAACACCATATATTGTAGTTTTCCTTCACTCATCAAACCTTTGATAAATTGAGATGATCTTATAAAAATCGGATTTGTCAAAGACAGTGTTTATGTACAAAATAAAACTCAGACATGACTTGTGATATGGTATTACGATATCTCAGAAATTTCAGGTGCTTGATATTAGTACGAAATTGCAGTTATCTCAGATCCGCGATAAGTTGGAGATATCACACATTCTATACTATAAATATCGCTCTAATATTTTGGATATCCAGAAAAAAATGGCGGAAGATCGTTCCTCCGCCATTATTGTCATATTTTTACTGAATTACTATGCTGTATACCAAATCGGGGATGTGTACACGCTCTACTGAGCTGCCTTTAGTAATACATGGCTGGCAGTTTGCGCGGTGGTACAGTGTTCTCATCAGATACAATGAAGATGACTCTGTCGAGTTTTCCATTGAATTTAAAAATCCCATTGTATAGATCAGAGACCTGAGTGCCCGTATCACGTCCAATGTCAAACGTTTCAGCCAGCGAATAGGTGCTAATGTGCATCTGCGGCATTTCAACTTCATCGACTTTCTTGCCGTTGATATGAAGCTCGCCTTTACCACCAAACTCTTTGGTTTTAATAAAATTGAACTTCAGGTCGGCTTTACCTTTCGGCAGCTGTGGTGACTTTAAGATATAGTGAACGCCATCAAGAAAGTTGTAGTCGTAGTACAGGTGGTTATCTTTGATGAACATGGTGTAACCACCCGTCATACCGCCGCACGCGACGATGACCCCTTCCTCGTCACCCTTGAGATCGATACGCGTCTCTATGGTATGAGCACGGTTTTTAACCGGTGCTGATGACTTTTCAGCAATGCGAATTGCGCCCGGCGCAAAATAAACAAACTCATTCTTGTCACCAAACAAGCGGTCTTGTTGCGCTCCGAGGCGTTTGATCATATCGTCATAAAGAGGATAGACGTTGTACTTCCAGGCTTCCTCATCAAAGATTTCAACCAGTTCCTTCAGTTTTTCCGGATGCTTTTTGGCGAGATTGGTGCTCTCGGAGAAATCTTCGGCAACGTGATACAACTCCCATTCGTCCTTTTCGAAGGGCAACACGACATTGACATCCCAGGGCATCCTTTTGGCATGCAATGAAACGGCTTTCCAGCCGTCAACCCAGATCGCACGGTTGCCAAACATTTCGTAGTACTGTCGTTTCTTCTTGTTTGGCGCCTTAGGGTTATCAAAAGCGTATGCCATGGAAACTCCATCCATGGGCTGCTGCTTCACACCATGGTAGGTTTCCGGAACAGAGATACCGGCCGCTTCCATGATAGTCGGTGCAATATCGCTGATGTGATGGTACTGGTTGCGTATCCCGCCTATGGCTTTAATACCTTTGGGCCAATGCACAACCAGGGCATCGTGTTGACCACCGCGGTGCTCACTCTGCTTGAAATAGCGAAACGGGGTATTGCCGGCCATAGCCCAGCCTGCATGGTAGTGTGGATAGGTGTTCTCTCGGCCCCAGTCCTCCTGGTTTTTTAGGTTCGCTTCGAGCGGTGTCTGCAGGCCATTGAGCACATAGGTCTCGTTGAAAGTGCCGGCCAAGCCACCTTCACCACTGGCACCGTTATCGGATGTTACAAAGATCAGGGTATTGTCTATCTCACCGATACGATCAAGTTCGTTTACGATACGTCCAATTTGCAGATCCACCCATTCCATTTGCGCGGCAAACACTTCCATCTGACGTGCATAAAGGCTTTTTTCTTTGCCAGACAACGAATCCCAGGCAGGAATCTGTTCGATACGTTCGGTGAGTTTGGTATTGGCGGGTACAATACCCAGCTTTTTCTGACGGGCCAGAATCATCTCACGCGC
>JAFDCA010000371.1 GCA_019313025.1 Deltaproteobacteria bacterium | reverse complement strand
TAAGAATCGGTCCGAAGCTCTGGAACTGATTAAAGATGTCCTAAGGAATGAAGGGTAGATCTCTAATTTTTATGTACCAAGTCTTGACAATATTTCTCTATTTATATAGTAAAGCCGAGAACAATGATATTGATTAAACCCATTGATAGATTATAGATCTTAAAACCTAATTATGAAAGGAGAACTGCAGCATGAACATTTTGTTTTTTGGACCGAACGGCAGTGGAAAGGGAACTCAGGGAGCGATTTTAAAAGATAAATACAATACACCCCACATTGAATCCGGCGCGATTTTCCGTGATAACATCGGCAAAGGGACCGAATTGGGTGCAAAAGCCAAGGAATATATCGATCGCGGCGATCTGGTTCCGGATGAAATTACGATCCCGATGATTCTCGACCGTCTGAAACAGGATGATTGTAAAAATGGATGGCTTCTCGACGGATTTCCAAGGAATAAGAATCAGGCCATAAAACTCGATGAAGCACTTAATGCAGCCAACATGTCACTTGATATTGTCGTTGAAATACTTCTGGATCGGGAAATTGCGAAAAATAGGATCATGGGACGTCGGCTCTGTGTAAACGACAATAACCACCCCAACAACATCTATATTGACGCCATCAAGCCCGATGGAGATAAGTGCCGAGTTTGTGGCGGTGATTTAAAGACCAGAGATGATGACCAGGATGAAGCTGCCATTAACAAGCGCCATGACATTTACTATAATACCGATGATGGAACCCTTGCTTCAGCCTATTATTTCAAAGATCTTGCCGCCGAACAAGGGTCAATCAAATATATTACCCTGGACGGCAAACCCAGCGTAAAGGACGTTACCAATGAACTTGTTTCCAAGCTGTAATTCGTATATACTTCATAAATATAGATAAACGTCTATTGGTTGCACTTATCGTAATGTGTCCGTGAGCTAATTTTGAGCACGGACACATTTTTTTTACCTGTCATAACCGTATGACCCAAAAGCAAAAACACCGTTCCCATCATGTTAAGCGTCTTATCAAAAAAATCACGGGAAAAATATTTTTGCTTGCCAATAAACTTATTTTTCGATAAAAGAATAGTTTTATCAAATATCAAAATAACCATCGGAAATCTTAAAAAAGGGTTGATGGAAAAAAAGGGGGGCGAACAATTTGAAGGATATTGAGGTCAAGGTTTTTGATAATGACCTTGAAAAGGCAATGCGCATTCTTAAAAAAAAGGTTCAGAATGACGGCCTTTTTAAACGATTAAAGATGAAAAAAGCCTATGAAAAGCCGAGTGAATATCGACGTCGCAAACAGCGAGAAGCCTTGAGAAGACAAAGAATCGCGGCTTCCAGAAACAGATACCGAAAAAAATAACGGTTAACCCTTAAAAAGATTTTAAAACCCGGCAAATGTGTATATTTTGCCGGGTTTTTTCTGTAAAAATGTCAACAAAAGAGTCCTACAACAGCTGCCTAAGAAACCTATACAGCCTTAGAAGATACGGCATTATTCTGGGCCTGGACGTCATAGGAAACATGCTCAAAGGCGTGGGAAATCCCCAGAATGATTTCAACACCATTCATGTGGCCGGAACCAACGGAAAAGGATCCATCGCTTCCGCTCTATCCACAATTCTTCTCAAAGCAGGATATAAGGTCGGTCTTTATACTTCCCCTCATCTGGTGAGATTTAATGAAAGGATCTGTATAAACAATCAACCTGTTTCTGATGAAGACGTCGTTGACGCTTATAATGCCGTTAAAAACGTACACTCTGGCTCTCGAGAACCCACTTTTTTTGAGTTTAATACTGCAATGGCGTTTTATGAATTCGGACGACATAATGTTGAATGGGCTGTCGTTGAAACCGGCATGGGCGGGCGGCTCGACGCAACCAATATTATAACGCCTGCACTGAGTATCATAACCAATATATCCCTTGAGCATAAACTATATCTTGGCAACACCATCTCTGAGATCACCCGGGAAAAAGGGGGTATCATCAAGAAAGAAACTCCTGTTGTCACCGGAGTCACTCAAAAAAATGCCATTTCAGTATTAACATCCATAGCCAAATCGCTGTCAGCACCGCTTTATCGTTTTAGAGACGCTTTTCGTGTTCGACGGAACAGAAACACAACATTTAATTATTTTGGGATTGATCATGTTTGGCGTTACATCCAAACGGGATTAATCGGCAAACATCAGATCAACAATGCAGCACTGGTTCTTGCTGCATGTGAGCTGCTCATCAAAAATAATCTCAACCTCACGTTAAATAACATCACGGATGGGTTGAAACAAAATAGATGGCCGGGAAGGCTGGAAATTGTCTCTAAATCGCCTCTGATACTGCTTGACGGTGCCCATAATTTCATTGCCGCCCGTCATCTGGCTAGATATCTTTCAGAGTCTCTTTCTGATCGTAATATCACGCTGATCATCGGCATATTGGACGATAAGCCGTATAAAGCCATACTCAAAGACCTTGTTCCCCTTTGCCGGAAAATCATATTAACCCGCCCAAAAATCGATCGGGCTTTGGCACCGGAAATACTTTACCCCGTCGCCAAAAAAATGATTTCAGACATTCACGTCATCCCGGATGTCGACAAATCCATTATATATGCCATTGAAAACGCTTTACCAAAAGATGCTATCTGTATAGCAGGATCGCTTTACGTGGTTGGCGAAGCCAAAGAATTGTTTGAAAAACGCGCTGACCTATTAAAACTTGCTTCAAAATCCACCAGTGTGTAATTTTTTGAGTCTTTTGTCGATTAAAGCTTTGTGTAGACGAAAGTGGATCAACCTGTTCCTGTAATAAGAAAACATCCTCCCTTGACATCCTTGTGCCGATGGACTATTTGTCACTTGATTAATCGCCTTGGCCGAAATTGCGCCCGTAGCTCAGAGGATAGAGCGTCAGCCTCCGGAGCTGGAAGTCGCTGGTTCGAACCCAGCCGGGCGTACCATT
>JAFDCA010000370.1 GCA_019313025.1 Deltaproteobacteria bacterium | reverse complement strand
TGTAAGAACCCGCGCCATTTTGGGGAACCCTTAAAAGGAGATCATGCTGGATTGTGGCGATACCGAGTTGGTGAATATCGTATCTTATGCCAGATCCAAGATCAAAAAATTGTGGTTTTGGTACTTACGGTTGGGCATAGACGACAGATTTATAAGCGGGGATTTTGAAAGCTAAAGTCCCAGACTTGTGCTCCGCTAGTGCATTGAACGCCAGCCGAAACTCTCAGGCCCCAATTCCTCAATCTCCCTCTCTGGCTGCACCCAGTCTCTCCCTCTGCGGTTCGCCTATCCAATTCTTATTCCGACATCGTCCTGTGTTCATCCTCTTTAAAAGCATTTCAATGTTGGTCACACCACAGTTTTTTCTCTTGTTGGGGCGCTTTGACAGGTGCCAGATTATTAGGACACTCTATGGTTCTATAGTATATTTTACCTTCCTTGCCTCTGAGTTGATAGCATTTATCAACCGTTTGGTCCCCGTTGTTATCTTGGCCAAGAACAACCGTGTTTTGGGAATCTGAAAAGCAGCAATTTGCCACGATATGTCGAAGCAATACACCTTTGAACGGCCGCCAATTGGAACTTGGAACTCTATCAGAGTTCTGGAATTGGTCGATGTCAATATGTTCCTGTTGAGTTGCAGACTCTGCAGCCGTATCCGTTACGGGAGCCTGTTTCTTATCTCCATAAGCTGCACAGGCCATTGTAAAGATACCAATCAACAGGCATGTGATATATTTCTTGAGCATTATTCTTTCATCTCCTCTTCAATTTGAGTTGCTGACAGTTTGCGAAGGTCTATTAGACCGTCTACAGAACTCCGAGAGTCACTTGATTTCCAGACCACTTTTAGTGGTCCTATATTAACCTATCGGTAAATATTCAATTCTCTTGAAGGAGTTTAGAATAATATTTTATCCCAGGAAATTTAGACATTATAGACTCGATACGCAGACAAATCCAGAGTATAGTCTGGAATAGGGTAGGTGAGTTTCTAAATTAAGCCTTTCAAAATTAAAATCCCCGGTTTGTTAAAATTAGTTTCTGAAATAGTTTAAGATCAACGTCATTATTTCTTGTTTTTCGGACCCAAATGGTCTATTAGATTCTGGAAATTGTAGCGCATTTGTGAAGCAAAAATTCTACAAATTGCTATTTTTTACCGGATTTTACCGGTCAAGATATTTCACTAAAATCAGTGTAAGTCTTCGGAAATCCTTACAAATAGTACAAATGCCCGGGTGGCGGAATAGGTAGCCGCAAGGGACTTAAAATCCCTCGGTACCAAGTACCGTGCCAGTTCGATTCTGGCCCCGGGCACCAATAAAATCAAGGAGTTAGCCATTTTCGCCATCTCCTTTTTTTATACCAAATTCCGTACTGTGCCCGAAATTGTGCCCGTGGCGTCCTGAAGGTAGGATTCGTGCAACTTCGCAGCCAATCTAAGATCTGAATCACTTACGATATTATAGCGATCAAATACCGATCGAGTCTTGTGCCCTGATATCATCATGGCAACTCTTTCAGGGATACCGGCCCGAACCATGTTTCGAACAGCAGTTCGCCTAAAATCGTGCAGGATTGGTCCTGCAGGCAGCTCATCTTTCCACTTCTCAACATACTTTTTATTAGACTTATAACCATACCCGAGTCCGGCTTTTCTGCATGCTTTGTTCCAGGAAAACCTAAAATCTTTTATGGGTCCAGTACCGCGTTTATTGGGGAAAACATTAGGGATTTCGAATCCGTAGGCCGCAGGTTCGAATCCTGCAGGGCGTACCAGTAAAATCAAGAGGTTAGCCCACTATGGGCTACCCCTTTTTGCGTCAAAATCGGCAATTGTACCCGAAATTGTGCCCGCGACGGGATTTAAGTACGCTTCCTGCTGCTGGGTGGCGCGTCTCAAACCTGCATCGCTGACGCGAGATTAGGGATCGAATAATTCCTCAGGAATGCATCTGGAGAATTTCGAGTGCGCTTTTAGAAAAAAGCTAATATATCCTTGACTCAAGGTAACACATGCGTTACTAATTGATATATGATCACAATTAGAGAGTATATTGATCTTGATGGCAGCAGTCCTTACGCCAAATGGTTTAATCGGCTGAATGCACCAGCCGCCGCAAAGGTCGCAACAACTATAGTTCGGATGGAGCAGGGCAATTTTTCGAATTCCAAAGGTATCGGAGAGGGTGTTTTTGAATGTCGGATTGATTTTGGACCAGGATATCGTATCTACTTTGGCAAGGATGGGGATACTCTCGTTATTCTACTTGGCGGAGGCACAAAGAAACGCCAGCAGAGAGATATTGTTAACGCCAAAATGCATTGGAAAGAATATAAGCGACGAAAGCGACAGGAGCGCTGAAAATGGTACTTACAAGAGATTTTAAGGATACAATCAAAGATCGTGTCAGACGAGATCCTGCTTTCCGGGAGGAATTGCTCAAAGAAGGCATTGAATGCCTTTTAACCGGTGATGTAGATACCGGCAAAGCTGTTTTGCGTGATTTTATCAACGCCACCATCGGATTTGATGCCCTTGGAACAGCCACCGAAAGATCTCCAAAAAGCCTGATGCGGATGCTTGGGCCAAAGGGAAACCCTCAGGCCCGTAACCTTTTTGAGATCATTGCTCGCCTTCAAGAACATGAAGGCATACATTTGAAAGTTCACACAGTAAGATAAAGCTGCTTGGGAAGATACGCCCCATATTTTCATTGAAGTTCCGAATGAATCGGTCCCAGCTTGGCGAAAATTGAATGCGAAGAATGTTGCCTGAATATTTTAAATCATTTCTGATAATCGCTTCAATGAATACATCCCATCCAAACCTTTGACCGGTTTTGGCTTTTTCTCGTGCTTTGAGTAAAATAGATGTTTAAATCGCCGGTAATTTGCAGCCACAAACTCCTTTGATCCAATGATGCCCGAATCCGTAAAATAACGGGTACGGTATCTGAAACGATCGATCCTGCTTATTTCAAAACCCTTTTTATGCTCTTTTGCAACAACTTTATCCTCAATGACCTTCGCTTGCACCTTTTCAGGACGGATAATCGCTCCGGCTTCATAAATATACCGGCGATATCTTCTGATCCTTTCCTTTTCGCTTTTAACATTAAATTCTTTGAGTCCAAAATCGGTTGACAGAAACTGATCTTTATTTTCGGTCTGAAGATGATAGCCAAGCGAATTCCATCGATATTCATCTGGGCGATCAACCAAACCGGACCGCAACGGATTTAGATCGATATACGCCAGACAGTTGACCAAGGTTTCACCTTTATCGACAATGACGCTTTTGAATCGGTCTCCCCAAAAATACCCTCGGCGGTTATGGCGCCGGTTGTAGTACCTGGCAAAGCCGACCTTGATCTCCCGCATAAATTCAGAAAGACTTGACAGCTTTTCACGAAAGTAGGGGAGTTGGCCTTTGGAAAATGTTCGGTTGTCCCCATAAAATACTTCAACGCGCTTTTGAACTTCTTCATCTGTAAACCGGTCTTCAGGGATCATTTTCACCAGCAAATGAAAGTGATTGCCCATCAGGCAAAAGCCCAAAATTTCGGTGAAATACATTGACGAAAATTTTTTAATCAACTCCAACATGAAATCTTTTTCAACATCTTTCAACGGAAATCCATCCAGCGCTGTGCGGGACATAACATGATATATGGCTTTCTCACCATCGATGATCATTCGTGATGTCCTCGGCATTTGTTCGCCCTCCTTCTTCCTGCCCCAAATTTGTGGTTTGTTTTCTTTGATCATATCGGATGGTTCAAAAATGTCAAGTATTATTTACCTGTCACTTTTTTTCCTTGAAAAATTAGTGTAGGGCGGATAGGAGTATCACCTATGAAAACGATAAAAAAAGAACAAAGAAGCACCAACGATCAAATCAC
>JAFDCA010000369.1 GCA_019313025.1 Deltaproteobacteria bacterium | reverse complement strand
GCGCGTTAAAGAGAACATCTTCGAAGTATTTCAAATTAAAACACAACATCAAATGACTGAACGATATTCTAAAAAGCCATGGACATGTTTTCTTTTACGCGCTTTTGTTTGCGATTTCTTGCAGATCTCAACAAAATTATCCGGCGGATGAAACAAAATGTTATTCTGACAATAGCTATAATGGGTGGGGGCAGAAAGGCTAAGATGTTTTGAATGTTGTAGCGGCATTTCGCCTTCCGCCAAGGAGGCGTGAAACTTAAAAAAAGGTTCTCTAATTTAAGAGGGACTTACTGTTTCTGAAACCACTTACCGCTGCTATCTTGAATCCACTGACCGGGATTGGCCCGTTCGGCAATCTGTTTTGCCCGGCGTTTTTCCACCAAATCAATAGAAACTCCCTGCTGTTTGGCAATGGCTGAATAGACTTGTCTGCGGTCCTGGTTTTCAGCATCTAGAACATTCTTTTTGGGCTTGGTATTCTGTATAAATTCCAGATATCCGCCATTGTTCTCACCGATAATCCCGTCGGCCTTAAGGGCGTTGATAACCGGCAGCCGCTCCTTCATTCTTGCCTTAATTTCTTCTGAACCGGCAAAAACCAGAACGCCGGAAATCAGCAGAATTGTCAAAGAAACCGGTATCGTTGCAATCAAAACCTTTTTTCTCATCCTTCAATCTCCATATGTTAAATAAAATTATTTTTTCCCCAAAGGCGTTTCATCTGTCGCATTTTCAGTTTGATCGATATCACCGAAGAAATCATCCAAAGCCTTATCCACCTTGACTTTCACATCAATCGTAATATGAATCGGTTTTACTTCCACGGGTGCAATCTCCACTCTGTGCTGTGTGCATGACAGAAGCGTGAACATCATAACCACACATAATAAAACAGTTAAATGCTTTAGCATAAGCCTGCTCCTCATTTTATGTTTTTATTTCTTTATCATATCCAGGATGTCTTTGTAATGCAAAATTTTATCGAGGGGAACCCTGAAATTGACATCCAGCCGGATTCCTTGAAAGACGGAGCCCTTAGTTCCTGCTTCTACTTTCGCAAACCCGCCGATCTTTTTATTATAGACAAAGGGGAGTGGGTTTGAGGGTTTGCCGTTAAGCTGTAACCGCAATACCGCCTCATCACCTTCTGTTTTAAGGTTCAGTTTTGCCCAGTCATAATCATAATCTTTTAGGGCTTCTCTTGCCAGCTCTATCTGAACATATTGCGGTGTGTTACGGGGAATGCCCGCGGTCAGTATTTCTGTTCCGGTGACATGAATCTTTCCCCCCTCGCCGGGTGTTGAAAACAAAAAGCCGTCACTAAAACGAATTTTTCCGTTAGTAACCCGAATGGGCAGCCGGCCGTTCACCGTTCCGATGCCTTCTGCATTAACAGCGCCGAGCTGCTCAAGAATTTTGGGAAGATTTAGCCGGTCGCAGTACAAAATTAATGGGTAATCTTTCTTTTTGGGAGAAAGCCGCACAGCCGGGAAATATACATGCCCGCCGCACCATTTAAACCTGCCGTTTTCGATAAAGAATGACCGGTCCGATTCTATCTGAAATTCTATCTGACCGTTGCTGATATTCAAAGTGCCTAATGAAAGGTTGTCAAATTGAATCACTTGTTTTGGTGCACTTTGTAAATGGAATATATCATCAAGATTTAATGTCAATTGAATCCCTTCTATTTTTGCATCTTTTTCATTAAGTGCAACGGCTGCATTTTTTAAGCGTATCCGCGTTGGACTTTTAATCCCGGCGCTGTTAAAAAATATATTTCCTTCAATCTCCGCTTCTCCGTTAAATGTTGTGCCTTTTGCTGAAGAGAAAAATTGCCCCAGATCAATATCTGCTGAAGTTTTATAATGACCGGATTGAAAATGGATTTCAGCCTCATAAACATGGCGAGATGGAATTTTTGCGATCCCTTCAATATTAAATGAAAGACCATTTAAAATAAGGTTGTTATGCGCGCCTTTGAAAACAAAGCCCGCAGCTGTTTGTTGAACCGTTCCCTTGACGGAACCAAGTTTTCGGCCTTCCCACAAACACTGTTTCACAAAATAGTTGCCTTCTTCCCCCAAACGTTTCGACGGCCATTTCAGGGGAATAATTCCATTGATTCCATCCACTTTTATTTTGAATTTTGAATCTGATAGGCTTAAATTTTTAAACTCGACGATGCTGTCAACGTTCAGGGCATGATTGTTTTCCTCCCACAATTTTCCTCCAACGAGGACCATTGGCAGTTTCATTCTGGTAGATGCAAGGATTAAAGCCGTTTCCGATGTTTTCAGTCTGAAAGTTGAGACCGGTTGTCCTTTCCTTAAGGATCGATTAAAGCGGGTTTCGCCTTTCAGGGATACCAAGGGTATTTGAATGGTTCCGAACTTTGCAGTGTTTTTGACATTGCGCGCTTCCAATTTGTAAGTTACAGCACCGTTTGCATGAACTCCTTTTCCCGAAACATCGATAAAGGGCAGATTCGAAACAATATCCATATTATAGATTCGAAATTTGCAACTTTTCAATGACACTTGAGATGTGTCCATTATCCCATGATGAATCCGAAACTCCCATTTTCCGTTTTTCTCCAGTTTGGCAAAATAATTTCCTTTTATGGTGAACGGTTTCGACACCTTTGTAGCGGTTGTTTCATGGATTGTTAATTCCTCCGATGCAATGTTAAGATCTCCTGAGACGGTTACAGCATCTTCTGACAAACTCAATTCACAATTCATATCGGTCGCTTGAAAGGGCAGAGGGGATACTGAAGAAACGGCGCTGAGGAATATGTTCCATTTTTTTGCTCCTGCCCCTTTGATTTCAACCTTGAGGGGGCGTTTGACGGTATGAACGGTTTGGGGATTTTTCAGTTTAAAATTATTGTAGATAAATTCGGGATTGCGGAATTGGCAGAGGGCAGATGCGGAAGTTACTTTAAATGGTTTGATCTGGAAAGATGCTTCACCATTAATATCCACATTTCCGGATAAAGCCATCCCTGGAACAAGACGGGTGAAATCATTGAATCTATCAAGATGAATATCGGAAGCCTCCATTTTGAGAAAAATTTGTTTTTTCATCATTTGAATGTTTGCATCAAATACGATTTCATGATCTCGCGGATATAATCGCAAAACACCATTGAAATCGTTTCGATTAGACGTTATTTTATCTGTTTTTACGGGGACTATTTCAAGTTCTATGGGAAGTCTTAATGTTTTTCCCTTGAATTCGAAAACAACTAAAGAATTTCGGATTTCCAGACGGCCAATGGACACAGCCGTCTGAGAGGTGTTTGCGGAAGAAGGAATGGTGTTTTTTGAAGATTGAAATTTGGCGACCAAATTTTTCATATCAAAATTTCGGAATTTAAGTTCACCATTTTTATACTCGCAAAACAGTTCTATGCCAGTTAAAATCGTTCTTCCTACCGTTTTTCTGTATAGTTCTTTGGGTGAGTAATCTATCTGTATGGATGTGATGGAAAGCACGGGATGCTTATCCGTGCCGATGGTCACAGGCCCTAAATCTGCGCCGAAGAAGCCGATCCTGCGAACATCAAAGGCGTAATTTCGGATCCCGACTTTTTGGGCGATTTCAGGAATTAATTTGGATTTTACATACGTCGGGATATAAAAATAAAGAGAGGTCAATGTGATAAAAAAAATAAGGATAACAAGCAGAATAGGAAAACCGAAGCCAGTTAATTTTTGTTTTATAGCCATTTTT
>JAFDCA010000368.1 GCA_019313025.1 Deltaproteobacteria bacterium | reverse complement strand
GCGCGTTAAAGAGAACATCTTCGAAGTATTTCAAATTAAAACATAAAATCAAACTACTGAACGATATTCTAAAAAGCCATGGACATGTTCTCTATTACGCGCTTTTGTTTGCGAGTTCTTGCAGATCTCAACGAAATTATCCGGCGGATGAAACGGAATGTTATTCTGACAATAGCTATAGAATATTCAACACTTAATAGCAAAATGGATGTTAAATGATCAAATATCTCGTGCTGCCTATTTTCGGCTATCTGTTGGGTTCAATTCCCTGGGGACTCATTTTGACCCGGTTGTTTACTCCCATTAACATCAGACAGGCGGGAAGCGGAAATATCGGTGCAACGAATGTAGCACGCCTGACAGGACCGGTGCTTGGCGCCCTGACCCTTGTCGGCGACATCTTTAAGGGTGCTTTTCCGGTTTGGCTGGCGATATCAATAACAACGCAGAATGACGTATGGGGCGCCCTCTACGTCGCACTGGTCGCTATTGCAGCTTTTACGGGACACCTTTATCCTGTCTATCTAAAATTTAAAAACGGAGGGAAAGGGGTTGCAACCGCCGCAGGATGCTTCGGCGTCATTTCACCGGTCGCACTGGTTATTCTGATTCTGGTTTTTATCATGTTTGTTTGCTGGTCAAACCGTGTTTCCCTCGCCTCCCTCGCCGCGGCTGCCGTCTTGCCGGTAGCAATCTGGAAAACGACCGGTTCGGAAGTCATGCTTGGATGTGCCGTCACAACCGCGATATTCATCTATTTTCGCCATACGGACAACATCAAAAGGCTCCTGGCTGGAACGGAACCGCCCATTTGGAAATGAAACGATATGTCAGATTAAAGCAGCGACCAGATCAGTGCCATAACGCCTGCCATGACAAAATTACTTTCGACCAGAAATTCCAGCCGAATTCCGGGAAGCATATATCCTCGCTCGTGCGCTGAAAGTAAAATGAAAACAAACGTCGGACAGATTAACAGTAAAAAGCCTAAACTTGATATAAGGTGAAACGTACCTGAAATAAATAAAATACCAAAATTTACGGCCAGTACTGTTTTTAAAAGACGCAAAGCTCGCTTTTCTCCTAACAGTATGGGAATCGTCTCTTTGCCCACAATGCGATCACCCTGCATATCGAGAATGTCAAAAAATGCTGTTCTGACAAAGACCAGGCTCAGTGACCACAAGAATATGATGGTCGTATTCAAATGAATATTTTCTGATACAGACAATCGAGGCAAAACAGACGTCACGATTCCCCATGCCATTGCAATCAGAACCGTTTTTGATCCGGGGATATCTCTGAGCCGTCGGTATTTGTTGTGTGATAAACGTTTGGGAATAAATCGCAAATTATAAGAAAGACCCATTATGCTCATACCGAAAAGGATCAAAAAAGGAAACCAGCCCACTGAATAGGCCGTCATCAGACCAATGCCGCCCGCAGCAAATGCTAGAAAAGCAAGTAATAGCTTATTTTTGTTATAAAAAGAGGATCTGTCAGGATCGTTGTATCGGTCTGCCTTTGTACCAATGAGATTGTTGAAAATGTGCATGGATAGAACATAAAGCATGGATATAAGCACATGATGCAAATTGTTTGTAATTCCCTGAATTTTGATACAGGCGTAGCACAGACATCCGGCACCGATGGATACATAGATGTTGGTAAGAAGCAGTACGCGCTGGATAGAAAAAATAGCCCTTTGCAAGCCTTGCTTCTTTTTATAAGGCAAGGCCTCAAGTGTTCTGTAAATTTTTTTAATCACCCAATTCGGCGTGGAAGCGCCTGCTGTAATCCCGATACATTTGGCTTCCGAAAGAGCGTCTATATCTATTTCCGATTCGGTTTCAATGAAATATGTCGGTTTGCCGGTCTTTTTTGAAATCTCAGCAAGCCGTTTTGTGTTTCCGCTGTTTCGTCCACCTACAACAATAACAGCATCTACCGAATCCGCCAGTTTTTGAACCTCAGTCTGGCGCTTTGCGGTAGAATCGCAAATCGTATCAAAGATTTTATAGTGGGGAAATTTATGATTTGCCCATTTTTTTATTTCCTCAAAAAACGTTGCGTTCTGAGTGGTCTGGGCAACAACAATCGCTTTTTCAAAAGACGGCAGCGAATCAAGGTCATCTAAATTGTCAACGACAAATCCTTTTTCCTCTGCATATCCTAATAGTCCGATGACTTCAGGATGATCTTTATCTCCAATAATAATAGATGCATAATCTTTTTGTGCATGTTTCCGGATGATCGTCTGAACTTTAATAACCCGGGGACAGGTGGCGTCGATAATTTTGTAGCCTGCTTTTTTAAGATTTTCTTGGGTTTGGGGGGGAACACCGTGAGCCCGAATTAAAACAGTACCTGTTGCTTTCTCCGGAATATGTTCTAATATGGATATTTCTTTTTCATTTAATAGGTCTAAAACCTGCGGATTGTGGATAAGGGGTCCAAACGTACAAATCGGATTTTCGTGTTTATTCGGTGCATCCAGAACCATCTCAACGGCTCTTCGTACCCCCATACAAAAACCGGCGTTCTTAGCGATTAATATTTTCATCTATATCTTGAAGCTTCCGTGCTGTGTATTACTTCTCCAACAAAAAAACCACGGGAAACATATCAAATATTCTACCTATTTTGTTTACGATCAATTGAGGTTTTATTTTTTTAAAATAATATGGTGATCCACAAGAGCCAATGAATGAATGTGTGCGTCTATAAATTTCTGATCACCAAAAATACTGACCAATCGTATACCGCCATTTGCGGGTTCCACGGTATCAACCGCTTCCATTACCAGTATTTTCTCATCGCCTTCAATTAAGTATGCGTTAGCCTCACACATCGTTTTTTCCTTTATACTTTTTTTAAAAAGTTCATTTTAAATTACAGTTTTTCAGTGTTGAACCTCATCATAAATTTTCTTTAAATTTTCCTGTATAAGTGTCTCAATAAAATGAGGCAGCGGAGTTGGAGGTAAACCTACAATTTCGATATTTTCTTGGGTGAGTGGTATAAGCAATTTTTTTGCCGGACTAGTTGCCACGGCTTCTGCCATTTTGGGTGTCACTTCCCCCATCATGGCATTGGCCACGATAATTCCAACGGTTCCGATAATTATGTCAACCTTTCCGGTTGTCTGAACAATGGCATTTTCTCCAGAAGCGCCCCTGTTTGCTTTGGCTTTGAGCATCTGAGCCGTTGCAATGGCATTGGTTCCAAGAGCAATAATTTCAACGGCCTCCCCAAAATGATCCTTTAGCCTTTTAATGATCGCGCTTCCAATACCTCCACCCTGTCCGTCGATGACACATATCCGCCTCAGGGATCGTTTTTTATCTGTATGAATCATGCCTATTGTTATTTTATTTTTGTTAATCACTATTCGGAAATAGCATCGCTATCAGACAACGATAATAACGTCAATAAAAACAGAGATCTGTCCTTATGTTTTTCCATAATCATACTTCGTTAAAAACTTGGGATATCAGCCACACATACGTGTTCACGGAATGTGTTTCCTCGTGAAACGATTTTGGTGGAGTGGCTTCGTCATTTCAATGACTTCATAAGGAGAAATACTGCAGCTCTCTCATGATCTTTAGCCAAAGAACGACGAAAGGACAATAGCGGCACCGCTGTTGATCCGTTAGATAACCCGACATGCAAACCGTAAAGTGAAACGAGGGAGCAACCCTCGTTTCACGTACTTGCACATTACAGCTTTTTTATTTTGATCCAATTTCGACGTTTTCTTTTGGAAAGTCGTTTGCCGGGGCCTTTCTTTTTGGTTGTGGGGACCCATCCGCCTTCGTCTTCTATTTCTACCCCCTTTGTATCCATATAAACGGACATTGCGATCTTTTCTTCAAAATCGGAAGAACCAATTGTTGCGGCGCCCTTGGTGGCCGCAAAATTTATAACATCCAAATCAGAACTTACAACCAAAGCTTTTTCTCTTTCCCGATTAACCATCCGTTTAATAAGGGAATCGGCCGATTTACCACTGCGAGAAAATTTAACCCGAATTCCTTTGACCCGATCTTCGTGTTGGTAAAAATGGGGAGCGTTGGTGCCGTCAAACACGACGGTTATTATATGACGCTTTATTCTCTGATAGGCTCCAAGCGTGTCTAAAAGAGCCTCTCGACCGAGCTGAATATCCTGCCGGTCGAGATCGCTGAATGACTTGGACTGTCGTATCAAATTGTAGCCATCGATAATAATATGAATGGACATTATATCTGCTTTAACAGGCTTAGCAGGCGGTCTAGATCGTCATTGCTGTAAAATTCGATTTCAACGCTACCCTTTTGTCCTCGCCGTTTGATCTGAACCTTGGTTCCGAAGCGACCGGAAAGATCATCGGCCACATCTGATAAGTATCTTTGTTCCGAACTCAATACAGGCTTTTTGGGTTTTTCTTTTTCTGATTTCAAACGTTTAATCAAACGTTCTGTTTCCCTGACCGAAAGTCCCTTTGCAATTATCGTCCGGAATACGGCGTTCTGTTGGGCTGAAGTAGCCGTGCCCAGCAAGGCTCGCGCATGCCCCATGCTCAGCTTTCCATCCATAATGCTGCCCTTTATTTGTTCAGGCAGCTGACGAAGCCTTAAAAAATTGGCAACAGCACTTCTGCTTTTTCCGACGCGATCGGCAGCCTGATCCTGAGTAAGACCGAACTCTTTAATGAGCCGGTGATAGGCTTCAGCCTCTTCAACGGGATTTAGATCCGATCGTTGCACGTTTTCAATAATGGACATTTCCAGCATATCTGTATCTGTGATGGTTTTGACAAGAACCGGTACCTGTTTCAATCCGGCTTTTTTAGCAGCGCGCAAGCGTCTTTCGCCGGTTATGAGTTCATATCCGTTGATGTCTTTTCTAACCAAAAGGGGCTGTATGATACCTTGCTGACGAATTGAACGTGCCATATCCTCCAGTTCATCATCGGAAAAACGCAAACGCGGCTGATAACGATTGGGATGAATCAGCCCGATATCACACGTAAAATATTCCTTTGAAATATCTCCCATGGGTTCAATATCTGGCAATAAAGCATCAAGACCTCTTCCCAAAACCAATTTTTTGGTTTTTTTTGAACCTGATTCGGCTTTTTTACTTTTCATTTCTTTTTTCATTGTGATGGCATTATTTCGTCCATACATGGGTTGCATGACGAGTTGTTAAAATTCGTTTGGGTCGTTCCATGGTCGTTAACAAGTTTCAGGCATGCCTTTCTGCTGAACAAACGATTCATAGGGATGGTTTTTTCATGATTTCTTTTGCCAGGTTAAAGTAACTGCGGGCGCCCTGGGAGGCCGCATCGTACAACAAGATCGGCTTTCCGAAACTGGGCGCTTCACCCAACCTGACATTTCTGGGAATCATGGTCTTGAAAACCAATTGCTTGAAATATTTTTCGGCATCTTGGGCAACCTGATGAGACAAATTTGTTCTTTTATCAAACATGGTGAGAAGTATACCGGCAATTTTAAGTTTAGGATTCAAATTATACTTAATGCGTTTCATGGTTTGAAGAAGCTGTCCAAGACCTTCCAATGCATAAAATTCACACTGAAGCGGGATTAGCATCGCATCTGCGGCAGTCAACGCATTCACCGTTAAAAGGCTCAAGGATGGCGGGCAGTCGATGATGATGTATTCAAAAGAATTTTTGATTTGGGATAAAAGCTTTTTAAGGACCATTTCACGCTCGGGTTTCGACATCATCTCCACTTCAAAACCAATCAGCTCAACCCTTGAAGGTATGATTTTCAAGGTTTCTATGCCACTGTCCAAAATAAGACTCGCGGCATCGACATTACCAATCATCCCGTGGTATAATGATTTTTCAATACGATTTTTATCTATTCCCAAACCAGTGGTTGCATTTCCCTGGGGATCACAATCCACAAGGAGAATGTTTTTTTCCGAAACTGCCATGGCGGCCGACAGGTTCACGGCCGTCGTCGTTTTCCCCACACCACCCTTCTGGTTTGCTATGCATATGATATGAGTCATGATCACGAACTCTACCATAAAACATGTTGTTTGAAAAGTATATAAGGATATGATTTGACTATTAACCAATTGAGTAATAAATAATAGAGAGTGCATCAAAACCATAGGGTTTCGGTTTCTTCTAGATTCATATCAATCACCGCTGCCCTCTTTTATCGAGGTTTTCATGAAAATTGTTAAACACTGTTTTTTGATGTTTGTAGTTGTCATTATTGCGTGTGGGATCATCCTCCCTAACGGTGTTTCAGGGATCACAATTCAAGAGGAAGAGGAACTGTCAAAGGAGTTTATGAAACTCATTTTATCCCACTACGAAATAATCACAGACCCGCTTATCACCAATTACATCAACCAAATCGGCCAAAAAATCGTCTCAACACTTCCTCCCCAGCCGTTTTCCTACCATTTTTATGTAATAAAGGAAGACACATACAACGCTTTTGCCACACCCGCCGGTCACATTTTTATATACAGCGGATTGCTGGAAGCAATGGATGACGAGGAAGAGCTGGCATGTATACTGGCTCATGAAATTTCACATGTGATGTGTCGTCATATTTCTCAGAAAATTGAAAGGTCTGAAAAAGTAAACATTGCCACACTTGCCGGGGTTGTTGCCGGCGTGCTTCTTGGAACCTCCGGAGCCTCGGCAGCGGCCAATGCAGTCACCCTTGGATCAATGGCAGCCGGCCAATCCTATGCACTTGCATACGGTCGTGAAGACGAAAGACAAGCGGATCAGATTGGACTCCATGTGCTTAGAAAATCAGGATATAACGGCAAAGGACTGATATCGACACTGAAAAAAATGCGTAGTAAACGCTGGTTCGATTCAAACCAGATTCCGACGTATCTAACCACTCATCCGGCTTCAGAGGAACGAATGGCGTATATCGATACCTGGCTTGAGAAAAACAAAAAACCCGAAGATAATATTGATGACTATTATTTTAAAAGAGCCCATACCCGGCTCGTTGCCATTTATGGAGATGAGGGTGTTGCATTAAGAAAATTTGAATCAGATGTACATAATTATCCCGACGACCCTTTGGCATATTATGGATACGGCTTGATCTTAGAAAGAAAAGGCGACCACAAAGCTGCTGAAAAATACCTCAAAGCGGCATTGGGGAAAAGGGCATTCGATCCCTATATTCTAAAAGATCTTGGCCGTTTAT
>JAFDCA010000367.1 GCA_019313025.1 Deltaproteobacteria bacterium | reverse complement strand
TTGTGGAAGCCGTTTCAGAAAGATCTCGAAGAAACACCCATATTCCCATCACCGCCGGAGAATTTGGATCTGAATGGTCAGGTGGCGCATCTAACGAAAGACATCTTAGATTTCAAAAAAAAATATTCCAATGCCCGGCCGGTGATGATAAACCTGTTGCCGGCGTGCACTCGTTGCAACCTTGATAAGGTTAAACAAGTGGATGACCTCTATGCAGAGGTGAACCCTGCGAATTTCCCGGATCTGGCCTATATATTGGCAGCTATTTTCTCTGAAATTCCGGTGGTAAATTTTTCACCCAACCGCCTGGAGATTCCTGTTGTTGTCCAAAAGGCAGTCGAACACCGGGTTCCCATTTCCGGACGCGACGGCAAGACCGGACAGACCTATTTCAAAGTGGTTCTGGCCTCGGCGTTGAAAGCCCGAAATCTTTATGTTGATGGCTGGTATAGCCTTAACATTTTGGGCAATGCGGATGGGAAAAATCTAATGGATCCTGATCGGGCTGTGGACAAGGTGGCCAACAAGACCGATCTTTTGGATGAAATTTTGGGGTACCCCGTGGGAGAGCATTATCATGAGCCAACCCACAAGGTCCATATCGATTACTACCCTCCCCGGGGTGATGCAAAGGAAGCCTGGGATGTGGTCGATTTTCGGGGATTGTTTGATCTGCCCATGAGTCTTCGCCTCAATATTCATGGTCGGGACTCCATTTTGGCCGCGCCTATGGTTCTGGATCTGGCACGCTGGATGGCGGCACTGAAAATGGCGGGAAATTTCGGACCTGTTCCGGAACTGGGATTTTATTTTAAAAAGCCCATCGGCGAGAATCCACCTTTGAGTTTTCAGGATCAGGTGGATCGTCTTCGGTCGCTAGAAAAAGAATGTGATGAAAAGTGCCTGAAAATAGAAGTGATCTAATCCGCCACAATCCATTGGTAGGCAAGTCCGCTAAAAATCAAGACGGATCATCGCCATATATTTTCAAAAAAGGCGATATGAACCTTGATATTGCTGCGTGACCCAATATTTAGTATTTGTGAAATATTTGAAATCGTATAAAAGACAGCGCAATAAATCCTAAATATTGGGTCACTGCGAAAAATTGTGCTATCGATAAACATATCGCCTTTTTTCAAAACACATGGCGATGATCTTTCGCAGTTAACGTATATTAAAAGCATCGTAGTATTTAAAATTTCATAAAACTATGGGTGCCAAACTTTGATGGTATTGTCAAAATTGGAAAAATAAGCATTTTTCAAAGGCCTTAAGGAAAAATCATGATCTTCGGTTACTCTACCAACGCTTTTGTTAAATTTTCTCTTGATGAATCTTTGGAAAAAATTGCTGCCCTGGGTTTTCGCGGCGTTGAAATTATGGGTGACCGCCCTCATCTCTACCCGCCTGACTTTGAAGCAGAGGATCTGGCACGAATCAAAAAAAACTTAAAAAAACTCAACTTAAAAGTTACCAACCTGAACAGCTTTACACTTTTTGCTGTGGGTGACACGTATCTTCCCTCCTGGATCGAACCGGAAAAAGAACGGCGAGACATTCGCATTCAGCACACCCTTGACTGCCTGAAAACTGCAAGGGAACTGGACTGCAACAACATTTCCATTCCCCCGGGCGGTCCATTGAACAACCTGTCGCGAAAAGATGCCATGCGTTTGTTCCACAAAGGGCTCGAGCAGGTGATCCCCCTGGCTGAAGAACTTGATGTAAAAATTTTGGTGGAACCCGAGCCGGACCTGTTGATGGAAAATACAAAAGAGTTTAAACCTTTTATCGAGGATGTCCAGTCACAGATTGTGGGGCTCAATTTTGATATCGGCCATTTTTTTTGTGCAGGCGAGGATCCGGCCGAGGCCTTTGAAGAGCTTTTTGAATATGTGGGCCATGTTCACTTAGAAGACATTGCCGAGACCAGGGTTCACCATCATCTCATTGCCGGGCATGGGGCAATTCGCTTTCTCGACATCTTCAAGACCATGGCAACGCTGAAATACCAGGGCGATATCAGTCTGGAACTCTATCCTTACACCGACACCCCCGAATCAGCCGGCCAAAAAAGCCTTGAATATCTGCGTCCTATTTTTAAGAAGTCCGGTCTGAATATCGCAAGATAAACACATTCGGACTTCAAGAGAAACACGCCGTCGATTCACTGCACTGAAATCAAATACGCTGGTCTGCTGGACATCACATAGAGGCTTGATTTTTGTAAAAAAACTCGATATTATTTTACCAGCAAGAAGATAAAAATCATCCTTTGGAGGATTTTATATTATGGATGTAAATCGGAAAATAGTTAAACGATTAACCGCAGATGAAGATATGGATGATGGCTTTGTGCAAGCTGATATGTCTGAGTTGATATCTTTGATGTGGGAAATTACTTCAGATGTTTGGACATTTATAAGGGAACAGGATGTTAAACAAAGATTACAAAGAAATGTTGCAGTTGTTATTGGAAGAACAAGTTGATTTTATTCTGGTTGGCGCATATGCATTAGGTGCCCATGGATATCCGAGAGCAACCGGAGATATAGATATTTGGGTTAAAGCAGATGAAATTAATTCAATAAACATCTACAGAGCATTGGAACGATTTGGCGCACCATTGGATCAAATAGCGGTGAATGATTTTGCCCAAGAAGGCATCGTTTTCCAGATAGGTGTGACACCTCGAAGGATTGATATCGTTACCCACCTTGACGGTGTTTCGTTTGATGAGGCTGATGAAGATAAAATAATTGTGAAGGTTGAGGGTTTAAAGCTGCCAATTCTCTCATTTGACAAACTCATAAAGAACAAATTGTCAACCGGAAGTGAAAGAGACGAATTGGATGTGAAATTATTGAGAAAACGGAGAACATCATAATCATATTGACACAACCTTTTTCCCAAAATCTGACTCAGGGTGCATATGGGGTGCATCAGGGTGCAGATTATCAAGCTCATCAACTTCAG
>JAFDCA010000366.1 GCA_019313025.1 Deltaproteobacteria bacterium | reverse complement strand
GCTGTTAAAATATGTAACACTTTTTTAATGTCTAAGGTCGAGTTGATGCTGGAGGCCAGGTCCAGAAACAGCATCGAGTTCATACTCATCCGTTCAAACAAGCGGGCCCGTCCGATGGCGATTCCACCCTGGTTGGCCAGTGCCGTTAGAAAATCGATTTCGTCTTTTGAAAAATCTCGATGCTCAGCGGTATAAAGGGATAGAATGCCGATGGCCTTTTCCTTGACCATCACCGGAACAGAAAGAATGGATGCGATGCCCTCGGCTTTTTTGGCCTCGAGGTTTTCAAGACGAGGATCCGTGGCTGCATCGTAAAACGAAAGGTATCCCCCTTTCAAGATGTCGTCTACGATTTTCTTGGCCTGTATGGGACTGGCATGCAAATAGTTTTCAGACAGTCCTTTCTGAGCTGTTGGAACAAATACATCTTCTTTCTCATCTGCCAGAAAAAGACATGCAGCTTTGGCTTCCATGGTGTCGATGGCGCTATTGACGATCAAGTCCAAAAGCTTTTCTCTTTCCAAGGTTGTTCCAAATGCCTTGCTGATTTTGCAAAAGGTTTTAAAATAATTGTTTCTTTGGGTCATCGAACGTCTCCTATCAGATCATTTTTTCTTTTTATTTTTCAATGATGATGCTGGTTTTTGGGGGATCTTTTTGGCAACTTTTTTTTGGGGAGTTGCTTTCTTTGTTACACGCTTCTTTTTGTTTTCATCCCTTTCTTTGAGCCAGCGGGCAATTTTCGGTGCGAACTCTTTTTGACACTTTGAACTCACATAAATACCGATATGGCCCGTGTCCAAACAAATATTTTCAGTATCCTTGCTGCCGACCATACTGGTAAGCAGTTCACACGCTTCGGGCGGGACAAGATGGTCATATTTCCCGAAAAAATTCAAAAGCGGTATGGTAATTTTTTTTAGATCTATACGTTTTCTGCTCACTTCCATTTTGCTTTGGATCAGTAGATTTTTTTGGTAACAATCTCGAACGAACTGTCGAAAAGTCTCACCCGGTACATCCGGGCTGTCAAAAATCCATTTTTCCATTCGGACAAAATTTTCTACGAATTTTTTGTTTGACATATTTTCTATAAACCCTGCATATTTGTCGATCATCAATCGAGCCGGGTTAAGTAACAAAAAACCCATGTTCATGATATCTCCCGGAATATTACCGTAAGTATCTACAATGCGATCCACATCCATATCCTTCATCCAGATATGTAACAACCCCTGGTCCGTATCGAAGTTTGTGGGTGTTACCGTGGTCACCAGAGTTTTAATTTTCTCAGGATGAAGGGCGGAGTAAATAACACAGAACGTACCGCCCATGCAAATGCCCATCAAATGGATGTTGTCCAGATTGTGTTTGTCGAGAATAAAATCAACGATATTATCCATATATCCGTTTACATGATCGTCAATGGTGAGATACTTATCTTTTCGAGCCGGATAACCCCAATCGATCATATAAACATCTATGCCCTCTATCAAAAAATTTTGCACCACACTTCTGCCGGGCTGGAGATCAAGCATGGTTTCCCGGTTGATCAATGCGTAAACCACCAGAAGGGGCCTTTTAAGTTGAATGTCAACGGTCGGCTTATAATGTTTTAATTTTACCCGATCTTCTTCATAGACGACATCGTAAGGTGTGAGGGCAATATCGGTTTCAAGGGGTTCCAGCAGTACATCCAATGCTTTTTTAGCGCTTTCCCCGGCTTTTTCCGCCTCCTCGGCCAGTTTTGACAAAATTAGATCGACAGATATTTTGGACTGAGCCATGAAATCACCTCCAGTTCGATTTTGGATGTTAGATTTCGGGTATTGAATTTCGAAACGAACCCATATTTTGAGGATCGATATAAATTGAGAACCATCCAGCAATATTCATGCAGGTCAGTCGATATGTTTTGAACGCTTTTCAAGTTCTTTTATTCGCTTTTTTAAAATGTAAATCTCCTTGTACAGTTCATCCATCTCTTTTTGTGTCGGAACAGGGAGCATATACAGCAGGGTGTCCTGTAGAAGTTCTTTTTTAGCTTCAGAAAAATCGGACATAGAATGGAGGGTTCTATTCAATATCTTCGTGTATTCAGAAGATTGAAACAGTGTCATGTAGTGACCTTCAAGAATTTTTATCCACATCTGGTAATACGCTTTTGAATCTTCGGGAAGATTACCCGTATCCGCTAATTCCGTTAGTTTTTCCTGCATGACCTGGAAGGATTTTTCCACGGGTAAAGATAGCAGACGCAAAAATTCAGTCAAACAGGATTGAAACATGTTGAATTTATCCACAGATCGGATCATTTTCTCCTGATAAAATCGCATCAATCCCAATTGCGGTATATTGAAAAATTTTCTCAATTCTGTTTCATAGAGTTTTGTCCACACTTTAACGGCATCTTCGTCGATGTTCTCAAACGTGTACGATTTTGTGGATTCTTGGAATTTTCCAGCCCTGTGAAGCCATTGTTGTTGAAGATGGACAAAACTGTTCAGGCCGGTTTGGGCAATTTTCAAAAAGATTTCCGGCAGAATTCCAGTTTCTTTAAAAAGAGCTTTCATGGTTTCCGGTTCAGAGATAATCTGTGACCATGCTCTCCAGGTTTTCTGAGTGCTTTCCCATGATTTCTGAAACCGACTGGTTTTATCATTTCTTTTTGAATCCGGTTTACCATCACCAACCGTATCGAAGGCGGACCACATTGAGGTCATGGATTCCCAAAATGTCATGGATGTTTTCATCCAGTCTGAAAAAAAAGTTTCCGGCCCAATGTCGTTTTTGTGTTTGTTATTCATCGCTCTCCTCATTTTATAAGACCTTTATCTGTCTATTGTATTGTGTATCTTTAAAACATAGAATGTCAATAATTAAGCGAATTAAAAGGCGGGATTGAAATACTTGAAATATATTTATTTCTTGGGGGAAACCCCCATTGAGTGGGGAAATTCCCTATAAAAATGAATCCTTTGTCTCATGGACATATTTTTTCGAAACATTGATAATACAATGGAAATATCTGTGATTTGATGAAAGGGTGGGAGGCTACATTTCTTGCCTGTGTAAATAGAGTGGTTCCTCAATAACGGGGAACCATTCTTTTGGTTATTTCTCTTTTCATCCCCCTATCCCATCCCCAGATTTGCCAAACCAGGTCATGATGAACTAATAAGATCCAGTTTTAACAAGAGGAGGAGAAAATGGCTGAGAGCGTTTACAAAGTCGTTGAACTGGTGGGTACGAGTGATGTTTCGTGGGAAAAGGCTGCGGAAAATGCGGTATCAACCGCCGGCAAAAGCTTAAGAGATTTGAGAGTGGCGGAAGTAACAAAACTTGATATGACCGTTAAAGACGGTAAGGTGTCATCCTATCGTGCAAGAGTTACACTGTCTTTCAAATATGAGACCCCATAATTTAATGGATTGTTTTGTGAGAGGAAGGGATTTATGCAACATACCCATGATGATGTTTTCAGCCAGAAAAGCCTGCCCTGTGTCGGACAAATCGTGCGGAGCAAAAAATACGGCACACTATGGAGAGTCATGGAAAAAAGAGAAATCTGGCAAAACGCAACCGGCGATCCAAGAGGCGAATTTCCCCATCTGCTGCCGTCCATTTATCTGGGGTATTGGCGTGTAGAGAAAGGGGCGCTCCCGGGTCTCGGAAAAATGTTGGGGTATTCATACACACTCCATGACAATACTTTTGCAGCCAACTGGGAAATTGTAGAGGAGTGACAACATAAATTAAAAACAGTCGAATATTTTTAAGGGGTGTTGGTTACAACACCCTTTTTTTTATACCAAGGAATTTGATTCTTTAAAAAAATCATTTTATTATACTTATAAAGAGCAACCTTTATAAAGTTGGAAATTTATGGTGTAATGAAACACGTTTTTTAAAAAATTATTAACAACACTATTTGAATATGAACACGGGACCATGTTAAACATCAGGTAATGGGGACAGACGGAGGTTTTTTTTATGTCCAAAAAGCCGAGCTATAAGGATTTAGAGCAAGATATCAAAGCGTTGGAAAAAGAAAAGCTCAACCGGATGGCGGCTGAAAAAGCGCTTCAACAGAGTGAAGAAAAATATCGGCTGTTGGTAAAAAATCTTCCCAGCGTTGTCTATAAAGGCTATCCGGACTGGTCAGTGGAGTTCTTTGATTCGAAAATTGAACAAATTACCGGATACGGTGCGGATCAATTTAATTCCAAAAAAATGAAATGGAAAGATGTTGTCCTCCCTGAAGATCTTGAAGCTGCCAGAGAGATTTTCATCACGGCGCTTAAAACAGACAAATCGTATGTCAGAGAATACAGGATCAAATCAAAACAAGGAGGCATTCATTGGATACAAGAAAGAGGACAGATCATTTGTAATGATAAAAGAGAGATTGAATATGTCAGCGGCGTTTTTTTTGATATTACTGATACCAAACAGGCCCAGGAGAAACTCAGGAAAAGTGAAGAGATGGCCAGAGCCCTTTTGAACGCAACCACCGATGCGGTTGTGCTACTTGATCAGGAGGGGATCATTCTCGACATCAACGACACGTATGCTCAGAAATTTCAAAAAACTCCGGATGAAATGGTGGGATTGTGTATCTGGTATTTATTCTCATACCAAGCCGCCGGTCTTAGAATGATAAATGTAAATAAGGTTTTTAAAACAGGCCTACCGGTACGAGTTGTGGATGAGCAGCATGGCATTTGGCATGATACGGTCATTTATCCGGTTTCTAATCCAGGAGGAGAAGTCAAACGTGTGGCTGTTTTTGCTCGTGACATCACAGATCGAAAACTGGCCGAAGAACATGTCCATACCCTCTCTCAACAGCTTCTAAAAACCCGGGAGCTAGAACGTCAGCGGATTTCTCGGGATTTGCACGATAATGTGGCTCAAGAGCTTTCTTTATTAAAAATCAGCTGGGAAACCCTTTTTGATAATCACCCGTTGATACCGGATGAAATTAGACAAAAGACATCGCAACTCTCAACAATTCTTCAAAGATCCATATCGGCGATCCGGGATATGGCATATGATTTACACCCTCCGGGACTATATCAGCTCGGACTTGTCCACACCATTTATCAATATTGCGAAGAGTTTTCTGAAAAGAATGAACTGGACATCGACTTTTTTGCAGCCGGTATGGATGATTTAAAAATTCCTTCGAACACCGAGATCAACCTGTATCGTTTGATTCAAGAGGGGCTGTGGAACATTAAAAAGCATGCTGAAGCTGCCAAAGTCACTGTTAAACTGGTTGCATCTTTTCCCAATATTATCCTTCGTATAGAGGACGATGGTAAAGGATTTAATATAAAAGAACGATTAACTGCGGCTTCAAAAGAGAAACGGATGGGGCTCCGAAGTATGGAGGAAAGGGTCAGCTTGCTCAACGGAAAAATGAAAATTCAATCACGGCCCAATGAAGGTACAAAAGTATTTATTGAAGTTCCCTATAAGGAGAAAAAACGTGGCTGAACAAAAAAGAATCATCATCATTGATGACCACCCGCTTTTCAGGGAAGGACTCAAAACGATTATCGGACGCGATGACCGGTTCAAGGTGATCGGAGAGGCAGGAAGTGGTCATGAAGGGCTCGAGATGGCCAAAAGGCTTAAGCCGGACCTGGTGGTTGTCGATATATCCCTGCCGGATCAAAGCGGTATCCAACTCACCCGTGATTTGCGGGGACTTTTAGCGGATACAAAAATCCTAATTGTCAGCATGCATTCAAAAATTGATTATATTGCAGAGGCATTTCAAGCCGGAGCAACGGGATATGTGGTCAAGGAATCTGCCTCCGAAAGGCTTCTTCAGGGACTCAAATCTGTTGCAAAGGGAGATTACTATCTGGACAGCTCTGTTTCCCACGCTGTTGTTGAAAACCTTATGAAATCACCCTTAAAAGCGGCAAAGATTACGGATGCTGACTACGCTACCTTGACACCCCGGGAACAAGAGGTCATGCGACTTCTGGCGGAGGGACTTTCCAGCAAAGCGGTTGCTGAAAAGCTTTTCATTAGCCCAAAGACCGTTGAGAACCACCGCGCCAATATCATGAGCAAACTCGGTCTTCACAGCACCATCGAGTTGATCCGATATGCCGCAAAACTTGGCCTTATCGACGTGGATCTTTGGAAAGAATGAACCCTTGACTTTTCCCCCGTAATATTCGGGATAACTTCCCGCCCCATGGGGATTTTTCCCATTAAAATAAACCTTCCCCTCTATGGACAAAAGAGATTACAACCTGCTAATAATAAATCGAAAATTGTCTTGGATGTTCTTTGAATAACATTCGATAAAAGGGGGAAACATGATCTCTTCTCCATGTAAAAACTGCTCCAAGAGGAATCTGCCGAAGGAGAAGTGCGTCAAAGAGTGCAAGTTGCTGCAAGCCATACAGGATATGGAGTTGACTGCTGTAAAACGTAATGATGGAAGTAG
>JAFDCA010000365.1 GCA_019313025.1 Deltaproteobacteria bacterium | reverse complement strand
CTCCGATACGTTTCTGATTCCTGCGTATCCTGTATTGAAAGAGTTTTATTTTCCTTTATATATTTTTCGATAAGCTCCAAAGCTCTCTCGTGAATCGTCTCATCAACCCAAATTTGCCAGCCGGTACCGGACGTTCTCATGGTATACGGCAAACCATATGCATCCAACACCAACCCATAGGCGTCGGCCTGGTCCTGTGTGAGATTTTCGCACAATATTTCAATCATATGATGTAAAGGATTCGATGATATAAGGGGAAACTAAAAAACATTCATACATATATCAGGGGTCGGGGGAGTTTTTCTCCTAAATCCTTGAAAATAGCGGAATGGATGATCTTTTTTTGAAATCGGATTCTGTCTGAGTGGCTTAGGGATCGTTAGAAAAAACAGGGCGTAAACCGAAATCGTATCTTAAAAAGAATTTTTAAACAACGCAGAGAACCTATTGATATTTCAAAGATAATTTCCTGTTTTTTCTTTAAGATCCCTTGTCGCGAGTTCATGCGGTTTAAAAAAAGATTATCCATGAAGCGGTTGTTTGGAAAAACTCCCCGACCCCCGGACCTATATAAAACCATGCGATCAACATCAGCCATCTATGATCGGAATCGAATCGAGACGGATTGGTAATATGTTGATCGAACGTTTGGCTCTTCCAGTTTTTTTTCTACCTGATTGATGATCTCGGCTGCGGTTGCCTTGTCTTTTAAAAAGACTTTTTTCCTGGCATCAACCTTGATCTGAGTGGTTTTTAACGTTATTTCTTCCAAATCAATGACGATATCAAGCTCCTTTGTAACTGCAGTTATGATTCTGCCATTCTCTGAGGCGCTGTCTTCGATGATCTTGATGTCCATTTTCTTCAAAGCAGCAATCGTCGCCTGGTGAACCTGATCCACAGGAGAACTGAAAGACTTGTAAGCGACATTGCTCAGCGTGTAGCTGACTCCCACTCCGGCACCCGTCACGGCAATCGCTGTACATCCTGACAGTGAGATCAGAAAAAACAAAACGCAGCATTTCCTAAGGAATTCCATTGGCTTATATTAATCCAGTTTCAACTTGATTTTCATCGGCATAACGTTAGGGAGGGCAAAGACACATCTCCAAGAATCAGACATATATTATCGACCCGTTCTAATTCATTATAAATATAAGATCATCCGCCAGTATTACATTTTAAACAATTTGATACATCAAATTCCATCTCTAAATATAAAGTTGAGATCGTTTTAAATATATCGATTCCCTCTTAGATTTGATATTTTTCGGAATATTGAGATGATTTGATCTCTGTGATACACTTTCGAAACACTCATTAAAAGATTAAAATGATTTCTCCCTCATGATCAAAAGGCGAAGCACTTTAAAATTTTATCCCAAACCATCCAACCATCAGCACAATGATCCAGGCAAAAGAAATCGCCCAGAGGAAATTCTTCCAAGAACTTCCAAAGTAACGTTTGGTGGATTGTATGACCCATGTCCAGTTAAACCAGATGTGAAAGAACAACAACGGCATTAGTAAAAGTGCCAGATAAAGATGTATGTCCGCCCAGTCATGACGGTGCAGTCCTAAAAAATATTTTTGCGAATAGTGGCCTTGTCCTTTTGGAATCACGAATCCCAAAAGAAAACCCAACACCGATATGGACGTCATGTCGATAAAGAGCAGGACATTAATGAAATATTTGAGCGTGTTTTTTTTCAAACTCTTTTCCTTTAAAATTCCGGTAGGATCGTCGTCAAAAGAAAAAATGCATCCCCTTTTATCATAATTATAATTTAAATTCAACGAGTTATATTTATGTCTTAAACATACCACAGTGTGTTATGTGAAAATTGAATGCCACATGCGCACTTTCTGCTTTTAACCTCACATCTTTTAAAAAACAAGTTAAACCCCAGTTAAAATGACCCCAAAATGTCATGTGACCAATTACGGATCGAATTAAGATAAGGACTCCAAAGATATGGAGCAAATATTTAAACGGCAGGCAATAAAAAAAGCAAGGCTAAATGACCCTGCCTTGGTTATCGACTAACGGTGGGTAAATTTTATTTCCTGAACTTTCTCCGAACTCCTACAATACCGATGAGGCCGGAGCCGAGGAGCCAAACTGCGGCGGGGATAGGAACCTGCGGCGTAGCATCGTAAGCCCACACATCAGTATCACCTGGATATATAGGATAAGAACCACTGAATCCCCAATAAAGCTGAACTCCTGATGACGAATTTGTCAGAGTTAAACCAACGTCGATCGTTCTATCGGGACAAAAGATTATCTGATTGAAAAAAACATCGCCGGAGGATGAGTGCCACGTCACACCTGAAAACCAAACAACGTCTAAGTACGATACTGTATTATTATTGTCAACATCCTTGAATTGTACAGTAAAAGCGCTCATTGATGAAGTCAACGCATCTGCATTCATATTCCATATGGCTGCGAAGGAAGTGGGTGTAGATACAAAGATCACTATTATTAATATTACTGCATTGAACATTTTTCAAAGGTCTCTACAAATTACAGGATAGTTTTAAGCGCTGTAAACTATTTCTGCCCCTGATCGTCTAAATGAAAAAAAGCGTGTGAAACAAAGAAGCGTGATAAAAAGGATTTTGCAACAGAGAATGACCATTGTACTAACACAAAACAAGGATTTACTGATGAAATATCATATGGTTATATTAACACTTATTTTATCTTTTTTGCTTGTCTCATGCGCCCACCACCCTCCGGATCGATACAATACCCAGGCAGGGGCTTTAACTGGTGCCGGAATGGGCGCCCTCATCGGCCAGGCCATCGGGGGCAATACCCAGGGTACCCTCATCGGGCTGGCCGCAGGAACCATTATCGGTGCCCTTGTGGGCAATGCCGTCGATCAGGATTATCAGGCGGCCAGAGACGCCGCCCTGTATGGCAAGCCTGTGATTTACTATGATAAAGACGGACATGCCGTTGAAGCCATTCCTGAGGGGCCGAACGACGCCGATTGTCGGCAAGTTCGAAAGCGAATCTGGGAGGATGGAAAGTTGTTAAAGGAAACCGTTGAAGAGGTCTGCACTTCCCCGCCTCCGGTTGTCCGGTATTATCCGACTCCACCGCCCCCTGCCTATTACTACGGATGGTGGGGATGGCCCTTTGTGCCTCATTTTTCTTTTTACTATGGTCGGACATATTACCATGGGCATTATAAGCATCATCATTACCGGTATCGTCCGTACGCCTATCATCGCGGTCGTCATCGCAGATAAAGTGAGTATTCGAAAAATAATCATTTCACAATCTGCCGAGAGCAGCGCTGTTATTCCCCACCCTGCTGCATCGACATCTCGGTTTTACTTCAAAGCCTTCCTATCCCTTTGCCAGAATGTTATCCAGCCGTTCCAGGTCATTGATTACCCGCCACGAGCCCCCGCCTTTTTCGGTCTTTTCCCGCCACTTCTCCACACGGGCCAAGTATTTCTTCGGATCCTGATTGTCGGCACGCAGTTTGGTCACGTTCAAAGCGATGATATGGAATCCGGACAGCTCGAACGGAACATCCCTCACATACCCCGCGGCCAATTCTTCCTTAAGATCCGAAAATATCAAAATGTATTTATGGCCCGATCCGGATTCGTTCAGATACTCAATGGCCTGGAGCATGCCGCCGGAAATATCGGTGTAGCTGCTTTGTCGAACGCCCGTTACAAAAGTATTGACGCTGTTTTGAAAAGCGCGCTTCTGGTTATTGGCCGCCGATGGCCGTACATCAAACGTGACCTTGGCGATAATGTCTTTTTCACTGAAACTGCCGGTATCGATACGTCCCACTGCCATGGTGTCTCCTGGCTGTAGCGTACCCAGGAGATAATTGATGATTAAACGGGCTTTCTTCAACTCCACAGCGTAGGTTCCCGATGTATCCAGCAGCATGTAGACCCCTTTTGAACGGTTCGATTGCTGTGAACAGCCGGTCAAAAGAATTAAGAAACCGATAAGCCAAATTCTAAAAAATTTCATTTTGCCATCTCCTTGTTCTCGGCCATTGTATCCACAACAGGCATGCTCTTAGAGCCGGTGGTCTTTTCCTTATCTGCGGCCTTGTCGTTGGTTTGAGTCCGAAACAGGTGTTGGGTTACAACGCCCTCCAGCCAAAGCGCCGGAAAAATAACCAGATCGTAAAGGTTTATCATCAACCGTCCGGTGTAATACCCGAGATGACCGATCAGTCGCAATGCAAAAGCCAAGGAACGCAACATCCATGCCGTGACGAGGCCCAGTATGGTTCGGGAAGAGGCCACAAAGGATTCCAAAGGTATGGCCACAAAAGTAAGAATAAACGGCAATATAAAGCCCATCACCATCTGTCCGACTGTCGGGATGACACTGCCGGCCACGGAACTGGGTGTTACACCCGCCAGACTCTGACGCAATGCCTCCATGTCGCCTGCAATGCGGTCTCGCATAAAAGCCAGAGCTGATTCCACACCGGCCAAAATAGCCAGGAGACTCAAAGCGATCCAAAACAGCATCATACGCATACGATCGTCCATGCTGCCGATGATGGGAAACAATCGGGTTATTCGCAGGGACTCCATCAAAAAGATACCGGTACATATCTCGAGGCAGATGATGACCAAACCGGCGATATCTGACGTCTTGTAGGGGCCTATGTAACTGGCACCGCCCACCATTTCGGACATTGGCAAAGCGATGAGGTTAAAATTAATTATGGCCCCGCCGAGAGCGATCAGAAGAACCGCGCCGGAAATAAAAAACTGGGTCATCGAGGATGAATGAAGGGTTCGCAGGGCCGTGTCGGTCTGTTCGCGGATCTCTTCATAGTTGTCCATGTATCGATCGATCCTTTTGGCCCGAAAATTCAAATCAGACAAGGATTTATTCAAACCGCCGAGGGTCTTTTTTATGCTGCGCAATAGGGGCAGCATTCGATTGAGAATCGCATGACGCTTAGAAGCATCCACTCGGTGCTGTTCCAGCGCTTTTGTGTGCTGTTCGGATAAGGTCTGATGAATGTCTTCCAGCATATTGCCCACGATTGGGTCACTGCTGGGTCGAATACTCGCAATCGCTTTGATGACCTTGACCCAGTCAGGCAGCGCATGAGGAATTTCGACGCTTTTGCTGTGGTCCTCGTCCAATTTGACGATGTTCTCGTTCAGCTGGCGTTGAACCTGAGGATACCCCTCCAAGTCTCGCTGTACCGCAGTACTGATGCGTTCAAATTCCCTTTCCACACAACGTTCGGCATGTTGTCGACCGGCACTGATCAACACATCCCGGTTGCGATCGTTCAGTCGTTTTTCAGCCAGTTTGACCGACGCAGCAAAAAGCCGCAGACTATTTCGAACGATCAGGCTAAAAGACACCATGCAACGATGAAACGGTTTACGCGCCAAATACATGGCTGTAAGAATTAAAATGATCCATATAATGGCGGAAAGAAAGGGGCTTGCGGTAATCGTTGGTAAAAATCCGGTGGTTGTCATAGGACACCTCCCTGTTTTCGGTTAATACACCACGGGAGGTCAGCTCATACTTCTGAAAATAGAAAACGCCCTAGTACCCAATTGTATCAAGGCGTCTGCTGGTACCTTCGGTAGCCCGGCTATCATGGCCCTTGGAGCTTTTGACCCGTGGCTTTGCGTCACTGCCTTTCGACAGCTTTGCCCTTTCGCTAGTATAAATTTTCACCCTTATATTTTCACCCTTATAATAGAACAATTTAATGAAGAAGTCAAGTTTTATAGCAACTGGCACCCTAATGGCCCGTTGTCTGCCGATCACGAGGCGACTTTTGAATATCTTATATATAAACGATGACATACGATTTTTTTATGTATTTAAGGGTTACACACACCGTAATCATTTGTAAAATTATCAGGGTCGATTTGACTTTCCATGGATTAAGTGATTTGCTGATAAAACATTTCGAGTGCTTGCCTCGGAGTATTTCGTTTGAATGAGGAAGTTTAACAGGTATTACAAGGATTATTGGCTAAAAGTCTATTTTCTGAGAAAGACGGACATGTTTATGAAAAAAATGACCATTTTGATCTTGGCAATGGCAACGGTTATGACCATTGAAACGTTTGCTGCTTCATCCAATCCCCTGAATCTTCCATCTTTGCTGACTTATGTTAAAAACATGGAGACTCTTTCCTTTTGCGGAGAACGGGTTCCGATTGAAAATCAGGATGTTCTGGAACGGCTGGAAAAGGAGCTTTTGCTGTCTCTGGGAGATCGGCCCCAGGTGATTCTCTGGTTAAAGCGCTCCCGCCGATATTTGCCCTATATTGAAAAAATGTTGAAGGAAAACGACATGCCCGAAGACCTCAAATACATGGCCATTGCCGAAAGCGCCCTTCTCCCCCATGCCGGATCTAAAAAGGGAGCCATTGGATTCTGGCAGATTCTGCCTGCGACAGCACGCAATTACGGCTTGATCGTTGACGATGCCATGGATGAGAGAAGAAGCCTATTTGCCTCCACCCGGGCGGCAATCGCCCATTTAAAGGTCCTTCATGACCTCTTGGGATCCTGGACGCTGTCAGCCGCTGCCTACAACATGGGTGAAGAAGGGCTGGAAGCCGAAATCATGGTACAACACACCCGGGATTATTACCGCCTCTATTTACCCCTTGAAACCCAGCGATTCATATTTCGTATTCTTTCGGCCAAGCTGATTCTTTCGGAACCCGATCGGTTCGGTTTTTATCTCACGGATGCGGATTATTATCCGCCCCTTGAATTCGATCGAATCAGCATCGACTGTTTTCAGGAAATTCCGCTGAGCCTTGTTGCAAAGGCGGCTAAAACGGACTTTAAGATCATCAAAGACCTCAATCCTGAAATTCGGGGACACTATCTCTCCGAAGGCACCCATTCGATTCTGATTCCAAGAGGTTCAAATAAAGGATTCAATCCGCGTTATAAGAAACTGGTCAAGGAATATGAGGAAAAGCGGACGGACCGGATCTACATCATTAAAGAGGGGGATAATCTGTCATCCATTGCCGAGAAATTCGATGTGCCCCTGGCGGTTCTTATTATCTGGAACCGTCTTGATCTGAACGAGCCGATTCATCCGGGAGACCGCCTGATTATCTATCCCAAAAATAAGCTGGACTAAGGTTCAGCTTATGTGAAATGGTTAAATCGTTGTTATATTGAAAAAATACGAAATTCAACGGGCGCAATAAGTCGAATCCATCAAATCAATTCGTGTCTATCAGTAAATGAAGATTTT
>JAFDCA010000364.1 GCA_019313025.1 Deltaproteobacteria bacterium | reverse complement strand
TCACGATGCCATATGCAGATGCTAAACCCAATCCCGTACCTCTACCGATTTCCTTGGTCGTAAAAAATGGGTCGAATATCCTTTTCTTAACATGATCATCCATACCTTCTCCGGTGTCTGTAACAGATATTTTTACAAAATTGCCACCTTTTAGAGAAAAATGTCGGGTATAACTATCATCAAGCATTACGTTTTCTGTTCGAAGATATAACTCTCCTCCACCGGGCATTGCCTGACTGGCGTTCACATAGAGATTTAAAAGCACCTGCTCAATTTGGCTTGTATCGGCCTCTACTCTCCAAAGATCTTTTTGATAGTTACTATGAATTCTGATTTCTTTTTTCGTTCTATTAAACATTTCCGAACTTTTTTTCATCAAATCATTAATATCGATGGGTTTGACCTCATATTTGCCACCTTTTGCCATCCCCAAAAGTTGTTTTGTGAGATTTGCTCCGCTCTGAACATACTTTTCAATGTTTTTCAATCTTTCATAATGTGGATGGTCGGATCTCAAATCAAAAGCCATAAGCGATGTATTCCCTAAGATTCCCATTAGCAAGTTATTGTAATCATGAGCAATACCGCCTGATAGTGTGCCGATGGCTTCCATTTTCTGGGCCTGATGGATTTGTGCCTCCAGTTTTTTCTGCTCACGAATGTCTCGTAAATTAACGACACAACCTGCGGGTTGGTTTTCTCCATCATAGAATATGGCACTACTAATACTAACGGGAATAACATCACCTGACTTCGTGTTTTGGCGTGTCTGTACGGCCAACAGATTCTCTCCAGAAAAAAGTCTTTTTATCATTTCATGAGTTTCGGGTCGATCTTTTTTTGGGATGAACATGTCCATACTTTTTCCCAAACACTCATCTAGAGTCCACCCAAAAACACTGGTAAATGTGGGGTTCAAATAACTCACTTTTCCAGTCTTATCATAAACGATAACCGAATCAGGGTTTGCTTCCAGAACTGTACGATATTTATTCTCGCTATCTCGAAGGGCTTCTTCGGCCTGTTTGCGGATTAATATCTCTTGCTGCGCTTTTTCGTACAACCGAGCATTTTCAATTGCGCCGGCCGCGGATCCGGCCAGTGATTCCAATAGGGCCAAGTGTTTTCTGCTGAATCGTTCGGATTGACTGTCCACAACCTGGAGAACGCCGATGACATCTCCCTTGACGCGCAATGGAACAGAAAGGATCGACCGCATATTCCGTCCTATCAATAGGTCAAACTCTTTATAGTGTCTCTCATCACGTGAGGTTTCCGGGGCGATTAAACTTTCACCGTGTTTTGCCACCCATCCTGCAAGACCTTCTCCAGACGCCAATCGCCAACCGACTAGTGCTTCTCCAAAAGTCCCGGCAGCTTGTTTGCAGACCAGTTCTTCGGTTTCCTTTTCTATAAGCCATATAGAGCATCCAATCACGCCCATCAATCGCCGAACTTCTTCTAAAACCGTGACAAAAACCTGATCCAGCTTTAGGCTGGAATTAAACATCTCCGTCGCCTTGTAGTGGAGACTCAACTCACTATCCCGCAATCTTAATGCTTCGTCGGCACTGCGCTGAGCTGTTACATCTTTTATGATTATGATGCTATTGTCATCTTTTTTTCCCGAAGATAAAAATCTTGCGCTGACAACATGTTGATTTAATCTCAGAGGGGGTTCTTCGGCGATGATTTCCAGCTTGTCATTTGCTGTTTTCATAAGTTCAATGACCCTTGAACGGTCAGTTGTCTTAAAAATCCGGGTGAAATCCGTACCTATCAAGCTTTCCTTAGAAACATCGCAAAAGGACAGGGCTGCCAAATTGGCATAAATAATTCTTCCTTGAAAATCGACGAGTAAAATTCCTTCCGAAATCTTTTCCAGTATAAAATTAGTCAGTTTTTTGTCAGTCGAGATTTCCTTCACTTTCTCTATCATTTACGCATGCCCTCAAAACGCATCTATCTTCTTAATTGACAAGCTATTAGACAAACTTGTATTAAGCAACATCCATGCCAAATATATACAAATATGTTGTATATTAAATAACTATTCAAATAACGAGACGAATTTTCTGATATAAGTGAAAACAATTTTATAATTATTTGATCAAAGCTCTATAAATTCTAAAGGCTGGGTTGTCATATCCTTTTTACGAAAAGGCTTGAATAATACATTTTGGGATAATAGGATAACAACAAATCAGAGCATAACATTCATTTGTTAATGGAATGATGGATTTGAAGAATTTTGTCGATTTTAATGATTTATTCAAAATTCTTACGTCCAATATTCCAACATTTCAGCATTCCATTATCACATAGCGAATGCCAAAAATAGATTGACGTTAAAAACTATTGATATCATAATTTTATTGGATTTCTGAAACGTTATAATTATGCGCGCAGTAATACAACGGGTAACGTCAAGTTCTGTTACCGTAGAGGACGATTTGGTAGGTAGGATCGGTAAAGGACTTTTAGTGCTTTTAGGGGTTGCAACATCGGATAAAACCGATGATGCCAAATACCTCGCAGATAAGATTGTTAATTTGAGAATTTTTGAAGATGAAAACCATAAGTTAAACCTCTCTTTAATTGACACGGGTGGTGAAATGATGGTTGTCTCACAGTTCACCTTGCTCGGAGATTGTAAAAAAGGACGACGCCCCTCATTTGTGAAAGCTGCACCCCCTGAACTGGCCAATGAACTGTACCAGCAATTTGTTGAACGGGTTCGACAGAAAGGTGTTATTGTAAAAACCGGTCGGTTTCAGGCCATCATGGAAGTATCTCTTACCAACAATGGACCTGTGACACTTATAGTGGAAAGCAAATAGTCAACAGCTCAGATCCCGACAATTCTGAATCAAACAGATTTTATGAATGCTAAAATTAACCATTAAATTCACCGCCTGCCTTCTTCTTTCTCTTCTGCTTTTTTTAAAAACAACAAATCTTTGTT
>JAFDCA010000363.1 GCA_019313025.1 Deltaproteobacteria bacterium | reverse complement strand
TCCTGAGCCCTCCCTGGTTTCTAATAGAAGACCAATAGTTCCCTGATCCCCTCCTTTTGTCCGCAAAGATATCTCCCTGATTACAATTATTCCTAAAGGCGAGATTTCTGTCTCTTTCAAGTTGAGATGCAACTTTCCTTTTGGATGGATTTCTGATGAAAGGTGATCTGACTCTGCATAAAAAACTTGGACCGCCAGCTAGGCTGGCGGTCCAATTAAAAAAGCAATGCAACTATTGATGTGCAGAGACGTTTATGCGTCAAGAAGCGGCAGTTTTTCTTCCAAAGAGGTCATTATGTGTCCAAAAGCTGAATTACCAAGATTTCGAAGTTCCTTGAATTCTTCATTTATACGGTGTATGTAACTTATAGCCAAAAAGGGAAATCCTTCTTCATGTTTGGTGACAAGAATATTAAAAGGATTCTCGGTCTCTATGTGAGTATACCCCTCAAAGAGGTCCTCTTTGTACTTTTCATAAAACTTATTTGTGCACATCACAAAAGAACATTGACTAGTTTCCAGGGTAGGAAATCTATCACGATCCAGTTTGAGTGTCATAAAGAACTGTTCGAGCATCATTGATAGGTATTCGTATACCCTTTGGTCATCTAAAAACATTTCATCGACTAATTTGGTTAATTGATTTAGATCAGGACGAACTATTTTTAACACATTCTCAAGATATTCTTTTTCGTCAAAAGTTTTGTTACTTGCTAGCGGTAGACCTAACCTTTCTACAACCTCTTGGGTTGAGACAGTATCAAGTTTCGAGTAAATTTTCTCCATCATATATTCGGTAAGCTCGTCAAATTGTTTTTTCTGATAAGTGAAAGCACTGCGACCAATACGTTTTATCTTTTCAATTTCTCTGTCTAGCTTTGATATCAACTTCGTAATTCTAAACACAGCGCTCTTATATATTTCTTGATGTTCTTGAGTGTATTTGTAAAGTGAGTTATAAATATGTTGTAAAAGCAAATGCTTGTACTTATCGTTTTTCTGTTGTTGTATTTTCCCAACGGTATCTATTATCTGGTTAATTAGGGATATGACTGGTGACTCACCTAGTTTTACAACAATGTTCCCTATCCCTTTTTTCTTCTTAGTTACAGCTGCAAGTTTGTCTAGCAGATCGTTTAAAGCATTTTGGTTCGTACCTTCAAAAAGCTCCTTCTCGACCTTTGAGACACTCTGTGACACGTTTTTTATCTTTTCCTCAAGCAATGCACCTAGCTTTTCGTAGAAGAGGGCGCCAGCCCTTAGGTAATTATCTGGGATTAGGGAGACTTCTTCGCCTTTTTTCTCAAATGTTTGGATAACTTTCTCGATAAACCATGCAACCTCCTCATTTTTCTTTTTATTCTCAAACTCCTGCGTACTGGTTTCTTGTATTTCAGCGATCTTCTCGTTCAAGAATTCGGAAATTTTTTCCTCAGATACGCTGGCCTGATTTATGTTTTCTCGTGTTAGTGTTGGAATTTCTAACTTAAACTTATTTAGCAAATCATCTTCATTTAAGTTGTTTTCAAGAAAAGCGGAGATCGCATTACCTTTTATTTTCTCTGCATCTTCATGAGAAATTGATCTTACTAAATCCTCCATAAGGCGTTTCGTCATGTGGCAATGAAATATCTGTGGAAGGCAATCAGCTTTGAGGCCTGCCACGTTCATAGTCAGTAAACCAGTGGGGTGTGCATGTCCATCTACACCATGCCATTCGCGCTCGAGTATGTGCGCTGAGTAATTTACTCTATCACCGTCCAAATAACTTCCAACTTTTGTGAGTTCAAGAGTAGAGATGCACATTGCCATGGTTGAGGCTATGGCTTGGTATTTCAGAGATGTTTCAGCTGACCCACCAGAAAAAATGTAAATCCTGTGGGCAATTTTGCCGTTAAACATCCTTTTATCCCGCACCCCTTTCTTGCCTGGGTAAATCAAACCATTCCTACCCGCCATAGCGTATTCCCACAACATGGCGGATGAAACGCAGTTCCTTTCAACACCTTCTTCTTGTACGTTTTGCAAACCAAGATAGCCTTCAGAAGTTGCCAAGAAGACTTCCACCCTTATCTTCTTTTCTCTAAGTCTGTTTCTAACTCTATACAGAAAAGGAAGCGTCATACCATTACTAACCGAGCCACCCATTCCTGAAATGACAATCAGTTTGATTTTTTTACCGGGATTCTTTGCCCTGACGTCATCTATTAGGCGCAATGCTTGTCTGGTAATCACCAGGTCGTCATACTTATGAAAAGCAACAAACCCGACGGCTGGAACCCCTTTGCAGCCCGCTTCGATATCGCAGAGCAGATTCGTAGGTATATGACTGACTGCCTTCTTAAGCTCTTTATTCTCGTCATTTTCTATGTAGATATCTCCATCAAAATGGTCCAAGTGAATGAGGTATTCTGCTTCACTGTCGAGATCTATCCGATCTCTGTGTGGTTGTTCGGTATCGAACGCTAAGAAATGTACCTTATCTGCAGGCAGCCGCAGTCTCTTAAATTCTTGGTGCAAAAGGTATAACACATATCTTCCGAACCCTCCGAAGGTTAGAAAGATTATGGCCTGATCTTCGTAAAACTTATTAGTCATTGAAATTAGATTTTTTAACATCATGAATGTCTCCTTTCTAGACATCATATTTAAACTTATATTTTTATTGGCATTTTTCGTTTGATTTTATTTACAGAGTAAGTAACAAACAAAAAGCCAGGCAATAAAAAAATTCCAACTCTCCAAAAATAGAAAGCAGTAATGCTTGATTTGTGGAACTTAACATCGAATTGTGATGGTTGTATAACTATCGCTCCGTAAT
>JAFDCA010000362.1 GCA_019313025.1 Deltaproteobacteria bacterium | reverse complement strand
CCCCCGGTTGATACATTAATGGTGTTGGTATGCCCGCCGATGTAGTCATTGGCTTCATACAGAACAATGTCGTGGTTTTGACTCAACAAATATGCGGATACCATGCCGGAAATGCCGGAACCAATAACTGCAATTCGCATCGATTTTATCCCCCTTTAAATTTGATTCAAGACTTTTGGTTGTGGTCAAACACATAGTCACCTGATTGAAACGGGGATTCACATCTCATGAACACGCATATGTCGAGTATCTAATTTGTTTATTAGTATTTGGTCTTCAATTTTTCAAGTAGGTTTGAAAGCTGAGCAACATGTCTGCGCTCTTGCCTGATGATCTCATCGATTTGATCCTGTCCGGACTTTGACGTTATCAAATCTTTGATCCCAAGATAAAATAGAATCGCGTCCTTCTCAAGTCCTATGGCTGTTCGGAGTATTTCCTCAAGGGTTTCATCTCCGGTAAGGGAATCAGCAACAGAAGGACTTCCTTCTCCCCCCATGGTGTCCGCCATTGCGGCAAGATACTGAGACACCTCGTCATTGGGATCGAACACCTTAGGAATTTTGTCCTTTTCGGTAAGGGTCGTTCGCATTTCGGTGAATATCCTCTGGTGCTGATCTTCCATGTTGGCAAGGCTTTTCAGAAAGTTTTGGTTTTTGGTATTGGATTGCAAACTCGCGGCCTTACGGTAAAAAGCGGCACCATTGTTTTCAATGCGAATTGCCATTTCAAAAATTTCATCTGCGTTAAACACGGCGGCCATTTTGTTTCCTCCTTTTTCATATTTCGCTTCGATTAATACAAAAATCAAAAAAAATCGGTGTTTTTAAGGATTAAAGATCATTTAAAATTTTTTTGTATGTTTTGGCCTGTTTTAAAATCTTTTCCTTTTCACCATCATCTTTCCGGTCCCAGGTGCGATACATCATGGCGACACGTGGATTTTTCTTTAATTTTTGGCGATGACGGGCCAAAAAATCCCAGTAAAAACTGTTGAAAGGGCACGCCCTTTGACCGTATCTGGCCCGGTAATCATAATGACAATCTTGACAATAATCGCTCATGGAATTGATGTAATTGGCTGAAGACACATATGGTTTGGTGGCGATGATGCCGCCGTCAGCATACTGACTCATACCACGTGTGTTTGTGATCTCCACCCATTGAATGGCGTCGATGTAAATGCCCAGGTACCAGGCATCCACTTCATCGGGTTGGACACCGGCCAACAGTGCAAAGTTGCCGGTGATCATCAACCGCTGGATGTGATGAGCGTATGCATACTTAAGGGATTGTTCGATGACCGTTTTCATGCAGGCCATTTTTGTTCGGCCATCCCAGTAATAACGGGGTAAGGGTTCGGTGTGATTAAAAAAGTTCATGTCTGCAAATTCGGGCATTAACGCCCAGTACATCCCCCGCATATATTCACGCCACCCTAAAATCTGGCGAATGAAACCCTCTATTTGTTGAATGCTAATGACTTCTCTGTTTTCATCCCAGCTGTCGACGGCTGCTTGGATGACCTCCATGGGATGAAGTATTTTGGTATTGAGCACAAAGGACAATCGGGAGTGAAAGACGCTCCAGCTCTGACGGGTCATGGCATCTTGATAGGTGCCGAAGTGTGGCAACCGGTTGGTTAAAAAATCATTTAATGCAGCAATTGCCTGTGACCGTTTAACCGGCCAGATCAATCGTTCCGGCCTGATGTCCCCGAATGTTCTAACCTTTGCTTTATCGATCATTTCGATGATATCGGCAACGTTATTGCTAAATTTGATCGGTTTAGGTATGGGTACGCTGGTGTCATAGCGGCGACGGTTGCTCTGGTCAAAGTTCCATTTTCCACCAACAGGTTTTTTACCATCCATAAGAACATTGTGCTTCTTACGCATGAACCGATAAAAAGATTCCATGAGGTATTGTTTTTTATCTGCAAAAAATTCCTTGATGTCCTGTCGCCGGGTTAAAAAATGTTCAGTATCTTGGACCTGGTGAGGAATTCTCAATTTGCCAGTGATTGTATTCAATTCATCATCCAGGCGAAACTCATCCGGCAGCAAGTACTCAAAGTGGGTGTATTTTTCTTTTCGAATAAGCTGTTTCAAATTGTATTCAAAATTTTGAGTATTGGATGGATCATCCAAATAAATATAAATGACCCGGTGGCCCATTTCTATCAACCTTCGGTAAAATGCTCGCATTGCTGCAAAAAAAGATGCTACCTTTTGAACGTGGTGTTTGACGTAGTCGGTCTCCTGCCGAATTTCCATTAACACATAGGTGACGTTGTCATGCTTTTTTTGAAACCATGAATGACGTTCATTTAACTGATCACCCAAAATAAGTCGTAAAATTTTTGGCTGGGTCATGCGATATTTCCTTATGACAGACTATCTTCCCAATTGCAATTTTATGAACTTTAATATTATATTATTCATGAGAAATAGTGGATGGGGTTTTATCAGCTTTCCAAAGGGAAAAAAGGATATTTTTTAATTGATTTCTATTTCAATCATAGAAGATTTATGAAAATGCATCTGAATCAGCTATGATGTATAGATAGACCCAAACATCTTTTCTTATTTTGTTTACATAATTCATATATTTAATAATTTATGATACGGAATAACTTTTTGCAATCCATTTTAATCTAAACACTAAAAGGGGGAAAAATGTCCGAAAAAGAAAAAAAAGACGTTTGGGTGCGGGTTAAGGATAATGCCGGAAATGAGTTTATCTGTCCTCTCGATGCTTTGAAAGAGCGTAAATCGGCAACGGACGAAGAGTTGGAAAATTGCGTGGATGATGCGGTCGTCGGACGCTACGCCGGAAATATAGACATCGATGAATAACGGTCGGATGATTTCAGAAACGAATGAATGTAGATCTGAGTCTCTATAGAATTTTACAGATTTTAAGTATTACTGTTTTTGAAAAAATGTCCATTTTACATACTCTCGAAGAAACTGGTTACAAAAACAAAATTACTAATGGTCATATACAACTGAATTTATTCAAATCTTAATTGGATTCTACTGTTCAGCTTTATTTTTGTAATGCCTTTATAAATGAGATATAAATTTATAATAAAAACCTATTTTGTTTAACTATCAGGAAAGTCGATGAGGTGCTTTGAGTAAAGCAAAAACTCGCTTAAAGCAGAGATCTTTATTGTTATTAAGGGCTTGTATAAGATGGATCTTTATCAAGGATAATCAGGTAAGCCATGGACGAAAAAATAAAACTTGGTGTTAGTGCTTGTTTAATGGGCGACCAGGTCCGCTGGAATGGCGGGCATTCAAGAGATCGGTATCTTACCGACATATTAGGTCAATACGTGGAATATGTGCCAGTGTGTCCTGAAGTGGAATGCGGGATGGGCGTTCCCCGGGAGACCCTGCGCCTTGTTGGGGATCCGGATAACCCGAATTTGGTCACTTCTAAAACAAATGTTGACCATACTCAAAAAATGACCGAGTGGGCACTAAAAAGAGTAAAAGAGTTGGAAAAAGAAAACTTGTGCGGATTTGTTTTCAAGAAAAACTCTCCAAGTAGCGGCCTGTTTAGAGTCCCGGTTAGAACGTCCAAAGGAATGCCTCAGAAAAAAGGGAGGGGCATATTTGCCCGTGTGTTTACGGAGCACTTTCCTTTGGTTCCGGTGGAAGAAGAGGGCCGGCTGAATGATCCCAAACTTAGAGAGACTTTTATTGAGCAGATTTTTACCTTGAAGCGATGGCGGGAAACTCTGTCCAAAAAGAAAAGTATGAAGAACCTGATTGATTTTCATGCCAAGCACAAGCT
>JAFDCA010000361.1 GCA_019313025.1 Deltaproteobacteria bacterium | reverse complement strand
TCGTTTCTTTCGCACAGAAGGACGTCAAGAAACTGGTCGCCTACTCCAGCGTGAGCCATCTGGGCTTTGTCATGCTTGGCCTTGCGGCCATGACCGTCACCGGTTTATCGGGCGGAGTTTTGCAGATGGTTAACCATGGTATCTCCACGGGTGCGCTTTTTTTGCTTGTGGGAGTGCTTTACGAACGTCGTCATACTCGAATGTTTGCTGATTATGGTGGCATCGATTTAATTAATGATTTCCCTGACCGACTGGGTAGACTCACTTTTTCTTTAACCAAAGGCTTTATGAAAGGGTACATTGATATGGTTTTCCATGACCAGAATCGTTTTTGGCTGGTGGACTGGAAATCGAACTATTTAGGAAGCAGCGTTGAAAATTATAGCAAAAATGTTTTGAAAAATGTTATGAAACGACACTTTTACATTTTGCAATATCATTTATATGTTGTAGCACTTCATCAATACCTTCGGCTTAGAATACCTAAATTTAATTATGAACAACATTTTGGCGGTGTTTTTTACCTCTTTTTAAGAGGGGTGGATCTGGACAAAGGCCCGGAATTCGGCGTCTACAAGGATTTTCCTGGTAAAACGCTTATTGATGTTCTTCTACGGTAGCTTATATTATAAAAACAACATCGAATCCGAATCAATCTGGATTCAGCTGAAGTTGACCATCGAATACTGAAGATATAAAAATAATCGCTTTATCCTTTAGTTAATGTATTTAATGAATAAAGTTAACATAACTAATTACAGTGACATTGGATATCTATCTAAAATAGACATCCATTTTGGTAAATTTATTGCAGGTCTTGATAACAATAATAATCCGGATATTTTTCTTGCGGCTGCCCTTGTCAGCCGTGCAACCTGTGATGGAGATGGGTATATCGACCTAAATTCTATTAATCGAAAACCACCTTTTTTAGACGTTAATGGTGAAGATAAACTTAAAAGTCTGCAACTTTCAGAGTTGTTAAAAACGTTAAGCCAAAGCCGGGTGGTAGGAAAACCGGGTGAATTTCGTCCTCTAGTACTCGATGAAAAGAACCGGCTTTACCTTTATAGATACTGGGATTACGAAAACAAACTTTCAAGAACAATCAAAAGCCGTATCAAGGAAGATATCAAGGGAATAGATCGATTCATTTTAAAGGACAGCCTAAATAGAATTTTTCCAAATGATGGGTCTGATGAATTCAATTGGCAAAAAGTAGCAGGATTCATTGCCGCGTTTAAAAAGTTTTGTGTCATTACCGGAGGGCCTGGAACCGGCAAAACTTTCACGACAACAAAAATACTTGCCCTTCTTCTAGAGATATCCCGAAAAGATAAACTAAACATCTTACTCGCAGCACCCACGGGAAAAGCAGCGGCAAGGATTGGCGAATCAATTAAATCTGCTAAAAAAACACTCAACTGTCGCGATGATATTATCAAAGCCATACCTTCCGAGGCATATACGATCCATAGAATGCTGAAAACAATTCCCGGCTCTCCATATTTCTACCACAATGCTGAAAATCCTCTCGCTGCCGACATCCTAGTGGTGGATGAACTTTCAATGGTGGATCTTGCATTGATGTATAAACTCATTTCAGCTGTAAAGAATGATGCCAGAATTATACTCATTGGAGATAGGGATCAACTTGCATCCGTGGAAGCAGGTTTTGTGATGGCGGATATCTGTGACAGGGATAACATCCACCTGTTTTCTGAATATTTTTACAAGCAGTTTGAGAAGCTAACCCAATGTAAAATGGACGTCTCGAATAGCAAACTTAAAGATAAGCCGGGTCTTTATGATTGCATGGTTGTTCTTAAAAAGAGCTATCGATTTACAGTTAACAGTGGAATTGGAAAATGCAGCCGAGCTATAAATAACGGCAAATTTGATGAAACCGTCTCAATTCTTAAAAACAGTCCAAATCAGATCGATTGGAAAAAAATCTCCGGCCATAACGATATTTCAATAGCGCTTCCAAAAGAGGTCATCCAGGGATATTCAGATTACCTAAAGTGTCGTGATCCTCGCAGAGCGCTCGAACTATTCAATCGATTCAGAGTACTCTGTGCCGTCAAATTTGGGAGATTTGGTATTACCGAAATAAACAGATTGACAGAGGAAATATTAAATCAGCATGGTTTAATTGATATAGATAATTTACCAACCTATCCATGGTACAGAGGAAGGCCTGTTCTGATTACGCGTAACGACTACAATTTGGAACTATTTAATGGAGATATCGGAATCACCATGACAGAACCCGATTCTAAAAGCAAAGATTTGTATGTTTACTTTTCAAGTGGTTACGGTGAGCTCAGGCGTTTTGTTCCGCATCGGCTTCCGGAACACGAAACAGCTTATGCAATGACTGTTCACAAAGGTCAGGGGTCTGAGTTTGAGAGGGTGCTTTTTATTTTACCGATCCAAGATTATCCCGTATTAACTCGCGAACTGCTCTACACAGGAATTACCAGAGCCAGAAACCATATTTCGATTTGGGGTAAGAAAGAAATCATTAAAACCACCATATTACGTAAAATTAACCGTCATTCAGGTTTGAAGGATGCGTTGTGGGAAGAAACCGATTAGGTGGTCCGATCTTAAAAGAAGAAGCGGGTATTTTCGTATGCAAAAGAAACTATTATTCATCTAACGATCCGACAGATCGAAATATGCAGCCCCCTGATTGGGTATAGAAAAAGCAAATACGTTAATAGGGGATCTCAATGAAAAAAACAATCATAAAAGGAACCGGTCGTTATGTACCGCCACGTATTGTGACAAACAATGATCTTTCGCAATGGATGGATACATCAGACGAATGGATTCGACAACGGACCGGAATAGAGCAAAGACACTGGGTCCCAGAAAACGGAGGCGTTGGATCTTCAGATCTCGGACTTAGGGCTGCAAAAATCGCTCTTAAGCGCGCGGGATGGTCACCCGAAGATATCGATCTCATAATATTCGGAACCTTGAGCCCGGATATCTATTTTCCGGGTTCAGGGTGTATCTTGCAGCACAAACTCGGACTTAAAACTACCCCTGCCCTTGATATCCGACAACAATGTACAGGGTTTATTTATGGGTTGACAACGGCAGACGCTTTTATTCAAAGCGGACATGCAAATCGAATCCTTTTGGTCGGCGCTGAAGTTCATAGCACTGCACTCGACATCTCCACCCGTGGCCGCCATGTGTCGGTCATATTCGGCGACGGTGCAGGTGCCGCTTGCCTGGAGGGTGTTGAAACCGAGGAATCTGTGGGTGTTATATCCTCCGTGCTTCACGCGCAGGGCGAACTATCAAATGTCCTTATGATGGAGCTGCCATCTCATAAAATGAGCCCATTTTTGAGCAAAGAAATGATGAAAGAGGGCCGGCATTATCCGGTGATGGATGGCAGACTGGTTTTTAAAACCGCTGTGAAAAGACTTTCACATGTCACCAAAGAGGTTTTGAAAAAAGCGAATCTCTCTTTGGATGATATCGACCTTTTCATTCCTCATCAGGCCAATCTGCGTATCAACGAAGCGTTTGCAAATCTAATGAATGTGTCTTCAGAAAAAGTGTTTAACAATATCCAGCAATATGGAAATACAACAGCAGCGAGCATTCCCATAGCATTGGATGAGGCCATTGAGACGAAACGTATCGGCAGGGGCAGTACCGTTCTTTTTCTCGCACTGGGTGCAGGGTTGACTTGGGGGGCTATAATATATCGGTTTTAACAGTAAATTCAAAAAATGATTCCCATTTTCAAAGACTTCCGGAAAATAGTGTGTCCAAGTAAAATTTAGAGAGGGGATCGATGTTCTCGAAAGTATATGACTCGTCCAGATTTTTTTTGGCCATTTTTTTTCGAATATCTGTAGCCAAAATTTTGCCCAATTCCACTCCGAACTGATCAAAGGGATTGATGTCCCATATAAAGGCTTCAAAAACCGTTTTAGCTTCATAAAAGGCGAGGAGGCGACCAATGTTTTTAGGAGAGAGATCGTTTATAAGAATGGATGAAGACGGTCGATTGCCTGAAAACGATTTTGCAGGGTCTGTGTTCTCTTTTCCCAAAGCAAGGGCAGTCGGTTGTGCAATTAGATTCGACCATAGTTCTTGGTGATTGCTGACTCCTTTGGATTGATTCTGATACTGATTGTAGTGGGGACGAATGACACCAATAAAATCAATTGGAAAAGGCCTTCCCTGGTGGGCAAGCTGAAAGAATGAATGCTGTGCATTGGTGCCAGGTTCTCCGAAAATGATCCCCCCAGCAGGTTCTTCCAGCGGGATTCCGTCTTTTGTGACCGATTTGCCGTTGCTTTCCATACTGAGTTGTTGAATATGGGGCGCGAGTTTTGAAAGTGGTGATGCATAAGGGATAATGGCTTGCGCTGGATAACCTAAAAAATTGTTGTTCCAAACCGAAATTAAAGCAGCTACCAGCGGAATATTTTCCCTTTCCGTTGCATGCCGTGCATGCAGATCCATGTCCTCAGCACCTTTTAAGAGCTGTTCAAATCGCTCATATCCAAGATAAAGGCTCAACGGCACGCCGCCTACAGCAGAGGTAACGCTATATCTTCCCCCGATGAAATCAAACATATGAAATGAGCAAAGTACCGGATTATCGGGATCATCTCCGGGAGAACCCTTGCTGGTTACCGTTACAAAATGCTTGGTGGGATCAAGTCCCTTGTCTTCAATAAAAGCGCGAACCTGATTGGCATTGGCCATGGTTTCAGATGTGGTATAGCTTTTTGAAATGACAATCCAAAGGGTTCTTTCAACGTCGATGTCGGATGCAATTTTTCCGAAGTCATGAATATCGACATTGGAAAGAAACATTAGCTTCATATTCTTGTCTGCCAAGGCATGGAGTGCATTGGCCACAAATTCGGTTCCAAGGTATGACCCACCGATTCCGATAACGACAACGGAATTAAATACCTTTCCAGTGGATCCGGTGATTTTTCCTTCATGTATGTTTGAAACAAATGTTTTAATGTCGTTTCGGACACGGCGTATTGAAGGCATGACATCTTTACCGTCGACCCAAACAGGATCATCTGAAAAATTTCTTACTGCTGTGTGAAGCGCCGGACGATTTTCCGTAACATTAACTTTTTGACCATTGATCATTTCGAAATATCGTCGTTTTAGCTTCCTGACTTCCGCCAATTCGATCAAGTAATCCATCGTTTTTTCGTCGACTCTCTGTCGGGAAAAATCAAAAAAAATGCCGGCGGCTTTTAAAGAAAATTTTTCAAGACGACGGTTGTCTGCAAGTAGATGTTTTAAATGTTTTTCGGGATGGTTCATGATGTCGGCATGTTGAATCAATTGATTCCATGTAAGACTTTCATTTTGTTTAAACTGTGCCATGGGGTCCTCCAGTGTATAATCTAATGAGTGCCCATTCATTCATGATGATGTTAGTTCAAGGTCAAGTCTTTGGCCCGTAAAGCCAGCGCCCCGGAGGGGCATGCGAAAAAAATAACTGCCCCGAAAGAAAATTTGCCGGGACAAGCCCCGTTAAACTACCGGGACAAGCCCCGCTAAACTACCGAGACAAGCCGGTATATGTTTAATATTCTGAGCATTATTTCTTGAGCATAACGCAGAGACTTTTCCGCCTCCGGCGGGCTGGGTAAAAAGACCATTTATGGATGGGCACGAACTAACTTCGTCTCGAACATGAGACAACATCGGATAAAGCAGTGTGTATCCTGTCCAAAATTTGGCAATCATTTTCACATCCGGGGAAATCCCTTTTATGTGAACATTCTTTACAAGGACTTTTAGTAAAATAACCGATTTCGAAATCGAATCTGAATTTAACATGTTTAGAGGGTATGTGTTTCATACGATGAGGAAGCATAATTTTTAAATACCACAATATATTTATCGCCACAAGAGAAACCGCTCACTGACACCTATGATTTTTGAAGGCAACTAAAAACTTAGATATTTATATATCTCGGAAAGGGTTTTATCGGTATGCTTGAGTGTTTCGAAAATAAATCTTCTTTGTTTTTACTGATAATTAAATCTCCACCCCAGAAAGCGCTCTCGTCTTTTTTTTGAATTTCAAAATCTTATAAACCTTTCGGGATGGCCTAATCGAATCGCCTTGTTTATCTCATGTGTTTTTAACGGTGCTCTTTTTTTCCCTCAAGAATCGCATGCACGCGATCCCTTTCAGCCTTTGTTCTGCGAAGCTGATCTTTAATTTCGGCTTGTTTTTCAAAGGGAACGCTCTTTAATTGTTTCTCCAGCTTTTCCACTTCTTGGATCAGCCGGTAAAGCTCTTGGGCAATCATTCGAATCGGCATGGTATGTATGAACTTATGTTGAATGGTTCAAGTTTCAGGGTTAAAATATAAAATTAGACGGTCGGAAGGTGAGAAGATTAGAGGTTTGAAGATGACGGGAACTGCCGAAATTCGTACGTTCTAATCTTCTTACCTTCTTAGCAAATAGATATTTTCAGTGTTGAACCTGGAACCGAGTTTTAAGTGATTTTTTATTGGCTTTGCATAAATTTATATTTTTGTGATATTTATTATATGATATAGGAACGATTTTCAATATGGTCGTAAAACATTTTACGAGGAAAAATGCGCATCGGTATAGGATATGATGTTCATCGTTTGGTTGAAGGGCGCAAACTTATATTGGGTGGGGTAACCATTCCTTTTGAAAAAGGTCTGCTCGGGCATTCTGATGCCGATGTCCTTATCCATGCCGTATGCGATGCGCTCTTAGGGGCAGCCGGTCTGGGTGATATTGGTGTGCATTTTCCAGATACAGATCCTCAATTAAAAGATATTTCCAGCATACAAATTTTATCAAAAACGGTAGCGATGTTAAACTTGAAGGGCTTTAAGGTCATCAATCTTGATTCAACCATTATGGCCGAATCACCCAAAATATCTCCATTTAGAGAAAAAATGATAGAAAACATTGCACGTACAATTGAAATTGAACCGGAATGTGTTAATGTTAAAGCAACGACATTAGAAACACTTGGTATGATGGGCAAGGGGGAAGGCATTGCCGCCTTATGCATCGCACTTATTGAATAAAATCGCAACTTTCAACTTGAGACCGCAGACTCAAGTTAAAACATAAAGTACGGAATAAAAAAATGTCAATTCGCGTTTTTAATACATTGAATAGAAAGAAAGAGGTTTTTGAGCCTTTAGATCCCGGAAACGTCCGAATGTATGTTTGCGGCCCCACAGTTTATGATTCCTGCCATATTGGACATGCAAGATCTGTGGTTGTTTTTGATGTTATCGCCCGATATCTGAAAGCAACAGGATATAAGGTGACATATGTCAGAAATTTCACGGACGTCGATGATAAAATCATCGACAAGGCCAATCAACTCGGCATTGATTCAACGGCCGTTGCAGAAAGATTCATCAAAGAATTTTATGAAGACATGGATGCCCTGAACGTTGAGAGAGCGACCATAGAACCCAAAGCGACCGATCACATTACACAGATCATACACTTTATTGAACGATTAATAGACGGAGGATATGCATACCGGGTTGAAGGTGACGTGTATTTTTCCGTGGAAAAATTTAAAGAATACGGAAAGCTTTCTGGCCGCAAACTGGATGAAATGGAAGCCGGCGCCAGAGTCGACATCAACGAAAAAAAAAACAGCCCTTTTGATTTTGTCTTATGGAAATCCGCCAAACCTGATGAACCGCAATGGGAGAGTCCATGGGGTATGGGAAGGCCTGGATGGCACATAGAATGTTCGGTCATGAGCAGCGAGTATCTGGGGACAACTTTTGATATTCATGGTGGCGGCAAAGATTTGTGCTTTCCACATCACGAGAATGAAATCGCCCAATCGGAAAGCGTTTCCGGAAAACCGTTTGTCAAATATTGGATACACAACGGCTTTGTAAATATCAATCAGGAGAAAATGTCAAAATCGTTGGGTAATTTTTTAATGATAAAAGATGTACTGAAAACCTATCACCCTGAAGTTGTAAGACTCTTTCTTCTTTCCAATCATTACAGAAGCCCCATTGACTTTACAGAAAAGGCCATGGACGAAGCCCGTAAAGGGCTTGATAAGATATATGCCCTTCTTTTGCGAGTGGAAAAAATAATGGGGCTCGATTTAGATCGAGACATAGAACCCGGTGATTGCTGGCAACAATTTTGTGAAGCAATGGACGACGATTTCAATTCTGCGCGGGGCATCGGTATTATTTTTGATGCGGTTCGAATGATCAATCGTTTGCTGGACCAGTATGAAAACAGCGGTTCTTATCAAATAAAGCGGACCATACAATGCGGGGTGGCAGATATTCGGAAAAGCGCCGACATTCTTGGGATACTACTTGAGAAGCCTTCTGATTATTTTGATAAAAAACAAACACAGGTCTTCGAACAAAAATCCGTTGATCCCGCCGTGATTTCAAAAATGGTTGAAGAAAGGGATGCTGCCAGAAAGGCTAAAAATTGGAAAAAAGCCGATGAAATCAGAAATCAGCTTTCAGACATGGATGTTATTTTGGAAGACCGACCCGAAGGGACGGTGTGGAAAATCGACAATTAGGTTTATTTCAAGAAAAATATCTTATCGAATCGTATGCCTTCCTTTAAGCTAGTCTCGGATTTTACCCCCAAGGGCGACCAAACAGGCGCCATTCATGCTTTAACCAAAAGGATCCAGTCCGGCAATAAGCACAACGTTCTTTTGGGTGTCACCGGCTCGGGTAAAACATTTACAATGGCGCATGTCATTGCAAGCGTAGAAAAACCGACCCTGGTTATCGCTCCCAATAAAACACTTGCCGCGCAACTTTATAATGAATTCAGAATCCTTTTTCCTGAAAATTCTGTGGAATATTTTGTGAGCTACTATGATTACTACCAGCCTGAAGCATACATCCCTTCAAGCGACACGTATATTCAAAAAGATTCTTCTATCAATGAAATGATCGACAAGCTTCGCCATTCCGCCACACGGTCGGTATTGTCCCGCCGAGATGTGATTGTGGTGGCGAGCGTATCGTGCATATTCGGTCTCGGCGCTCCTGAAGAATATTTGGCCATGCGTGTCGACTTGGAAAAAAATATGGTGCTCGAACGGGATAGATTCCTTGCGGAACTGGTGGCCATGCATTACGAAAGGAACGATGTCGATTTTTATAGAGGGATTTTCAGGGTCAGGGGAGACCGAGTCGAAATATTTCCAGCATATGAAGAAGACAATGCGCTACGGGTTGAATTTTTTGGAGACGAGTTAGAATCGATTTCAGAAATTGACCCCTTAAGAGGTATTGTTAAAAAACACTTAAACCGCATTACCATATATCCGGCCAGTCATTACGTGACTCAAAAAAAAATTCTCAAAAGAGCCGTTGAAACCATCACAGCCGAATTGAAACTGAGGATTGACTATTTCAGGGATGAACATAAACTGATTGAAGCACAAAGAATCGAAGAAAGAACACACTTTGATTTGGAAATGATGCAGGAATTGGGATACTGTAATGGAATCGAAAATTATTCCCGCCATCTAACGCAAAGAGCGCCCGGAAAACCACCACCGACACTTTTGGATTATTTCCCGAATGATTTTTTGATGTTTATTGATGAGAGCCATATTGCCATTCCCCAACTTCAGGCCATGTACAAAGGGGATCGATCGCGTAAAAAAACCCTTGTTGAATATGGGTTCAGACTACCGTCGGCTCTGGATAACCGCCCACTGACATTCGAAGAATTTGAATTAAAATTGTCGCAGGTGGTTTATGTTTCAGCCACGCCCTCCAACTATGAAATTACACAGGCAAAAAATGATCTCGTCGAGCAGATTGTAAGACCCACCGGGTTGATCGACCCGATGATCGAAGTAAGAAAAGCCAACTAGCAGGTGGACGATCTCTTAGAGGAAATTCAACACCGATTGGAAAAAGATGAACGTGTGTTGGTCACCACACTGACAAAGCGCATGGCTGAAGACCTTACAGAATATTATTCGGATATGGGAATAAGGGTTCAGTATCTTCATTCAGATATCGGCACTTTGGAAAGAATGGACAT
>JAFDCA010000360.1 GCA_019313025.1 Deltaproteobacteria bacterium | reverse complement strand
GGTTCCATCCGTTGACCACACCTTTTTTCTGGGATTTGATGAGTCGTTTATTGTCCACATAATGCTTCCAGTACAGGCTTCCCGAGGGGCCCTTGAGGACTATACTGCCGACTTGATCCGGTTTGCAGTCATTTCATTCCGGGTCAACCACCCGCACCTCAACACCGGGCAGCGCCTTGCCGATGGAGTTGGGCACCGGTTCGGGGTTCATGGTGTTGGACGTTACGAGGTGGAGCATCTCCGTGCCGCCCAGACCTTCCCAAATGGGCTTGCCGGTCAGATTTCGCCAGGCCTCTAAGGTTTCCGCACCGAGAGCGTCACCACCGGAGGTGTAAAGACGAATTGAGCTGACGTCGTAATCCTTGAATTTGGGGAATTTCATGAGCGCCCGATAACCTGTGGGCAGGCCGGTTAGGATTGTGATTTTGTGTTTCTGAATGAGTTCCATCATGTCCGGCGGTGTGAATTTTGGAATAAGAGAGATGCCGGCACCCCCTTCAAAAGGCAGCAGCGTAAAGGTTCCGAAACCCGCGGCAAAAGAAACCGGGGCCGCACCGCCCAAAATATCGCCGGGCTTCATCTTGTAAACATATTTGTTGACCATTTGGGCCATAATGACGATGGGTTTGACAAAGTGAACACAGCCCTTGGGCATGCCCGTGGTGCCGGATGTGTAGAGCATGATGCCGATGTCGTCACCTTTGAGCATGGTAGGTTCCAATTCGGCAGAACCGGCCGCAAGCATTTCCTCATAGACCATATTGCCGGCAGCTTTGACCTCGTCGGCGTTGCCGCCGATGGTGATGACTTTGGTACCAAATTCAAAATGGGGTTTGGCCTGCTCCACCGGAGGCATCAGCGGGGCATTGACGATAAAAAACTTCATTTCGGCATTATTGGCCACAAAAGCGACTTCTTCACCGGACCACAGAGGAGATGTCGGTACCGGGATAGCGCCGATTTTTTCAATAGCAAAAATGGCGACAACGGCCTGGATGGAATTTACCAGACGAATACCCACACGGTCCTGGGCTTCAACGCCGGCATCTTTAAGGCTGTTACCGAACTTGTTCGCCATTTCCTGGAGTTGGGCATAGCTGACGGTCTGATCCATGAACTTAATGGCGACGTTATCACCTCTCCCTTCACGAACATGTCGGTCAACCAAAAAGTCTGCAAGATTCAATTCATCCGGCGTATCCGCAAACTCCTTCGGTACAGTGTATTCGGGCCACAGATCCTTTGGTGGCAGCATATTTTCCGGTATTTTACCCATAGCATAAACCTCCCTAGTTTTATTGTTGTCTGATTAATGTAACACGTTCTTATCTCTCAACAACCGAGGGATCATCCCTTTAGCATCTGCAAACATAAACGTATAATACCTGAAATCGATTGTTTTTAAATTCTAACACGGCAGACGTTCGGGCATGTGCCCCGGGTCAATGTTTTAAAAATTCACCCCCTTTCCAAAAAAAATGTTGGGACCGATTGAAAACATCATAAGCCTTTTGGCAAAAAATTAATTTATTTAAAAAAGCTCTCAAACATTTGCGTATAAAATATCCATAAATAAATTGCAAGGCAAAAAAACATTCGTATTTAAAGTGCTTTTGTCCGGTACGAAGATAAGGAAAAATGTACCGTTTCAGTATGCATGATTCTACATAATAAATACCTCATAAAGTGTTTTTTGAGTTTTATTATCCTATATGTAGTATTTTATAGGACATTCGGCTCAATTAATAAAATGTATGAACCTTTCTTTTCGATCTTCCTTTGGTCATGGAGTATTTTGGGGAAGAAAACGTGTAAACCCTTGTCATACGAAGCGAAAGAAAAAATTTTTAGAATTTTTTGAATAAAATTCATTTTTTGCTCTTGACAAATTTTTTAAACAATTTTAAAAAAAACAACATGCTGAACCAAATTCACTTTTTGCCCTTAACATTAACTCAACCCATAAATTGTATTTACTGAACAACAATCACCCATAATTTAGTTCACTTTTTTTCGGTATTTGTTTTAAACTGACAACCATAATTTAGTTTACTTTATAGTTCACTTTTTTTCAGTACTATTTTTAATCAATTCTTATTTGTTTTAGTACCCAAAGGAGGTGATACTAGATTTTTACGCTTTAAATAAAGCGTAAAGGAAAACGACCGAGATAGATGATTAGAAAGAAATACGCTCGACCGCAGGGGCGACCATAATCCATCGACACAATAAGGTCGTTTTAGCCTCGGCGATGATCCGGGCCAAATTTCAAAAGAAAGGGGGTGATACGTGTCAGTTCGGAGGAGTTATTGCCGTTCCTCTAATGCTGAAAATGACGCTGGATAAATTCTTAAGTGGAATTTAAACTATTTTTGGAGGTAAAATATGGCAGAAAAACGAGATATTGAAATAAACAGCCGGGCCGACACCCTTAAGCTCATGGACATGGATGTCAGACCCTATCCGGTCACACCGCCGCCTCCCTATGATCAGGTAAAACCGGTGTACGAAAAACGGAAGGCGCTGGAGTTCTGTGAGTGGTCTGAGAAAAACCTCAAGTTCGAAAATAGATACGCCAAAGATGAGTCTCTGGCGCATCTCAGGGTGCTGGACATCGGTCTCTGGCGGCTGGGGCACAAGTTTTGCACCTCGCTGTTCGGCGAAGCCGGAGCGGAGTGTGTTTCCATCGAACCCCCCGGCGGCGATCCTTTGAGGAAGTTGACGCCCTTTGGCCGTGATGAGTACCTGCTCGAAAATCTGGAAACCGGTGAAAAGTGTGGTATGGAGTTTGTCGCCGAGACGGTGAACACGCACTGCGTCACCCTGGATGTGGAGACCGCGGAAGGCCAGGAAATTTTCACGAAGATGGCGGCCAATGTCGATGTTCTGATCGACGGAATGCCCCCCGGATACATGGACAACCTGGGGATCGGATACCGGCAGCTTAAAGAAGCCAACCCCAAGATGATCTACATCTGGGTCGGCATGCTCGGCCAATGGGGCCCCTGGAAGGACAAGCAGTCCAAGTTCGGCCAGTGGGAACTGGAGCCCTTTGCCAGCTGCGCCAATTCCTGGGTTCACAACACCGGTCTGGCCCAGGACCTGCTGCCCCGAGGCAAGGGTGGTGACCCGACCCGTTCGGGGATCTGGCT
>JAFDCA010000359.1 GCA_019313025.1 Deltaproteobacteria bacterium | reverse complement strand
GCCAACGATTCGTCCCAGGACAATCGCGTGCTTTATCTGTCGTTTCGTTTTCAAATTGCTCATATTACCGCCAACTGTGTATTACCGATGGTGATCAGTTCCGGTTTCGGGTTCTAGGTGTGTCTTTTTTAACAAATCCTCTGGAGTTGATACAACGAGAAAAAAAGAAAAAATAATAGCTGGCCATATTTGGAGGAATAAACGCCAAATAGAGGTTCTTAAGTGCCACGGCAGATTGAGTGGTGTAATCAAATATATACAAAAATAACCACCCAGCATAAAAAGCACGATTAAAAATGCAGTTTTGATACTTTCTGTGTTAATATTTTTTTTCGTCTTTCCTAATAGGAAAAAGTATATTGGAAGTATAATTAACCATTCTTTGGCCAACTTATCATAGAAAAATACGATAAAGGATTTGCCAATGATTAAATATCTTGAAAAATCGGTTAGCCTTGCCAAAACCGCGCCAATGCTTTGACCTGTGAACAATTCATTCGTTGATGGTATTTTTAATTTGAAAAGAAACAATACAGCCAAAATAGGGAGTACCCCGATCGCAAACATTGCAAATTCTTTTGCATACGCCTTTATCCCTCTATTTGAAGATATGACGATCATTCGTACAATAAACACAACAAGCAAGAATAGGATGCCCTCATTCTTGGTCCAACCTGCAAGTCCGGTCATAGCGCCTGCTGCAATTAATAATCTAAATTTCGAATCAGATCTTTCCTGCAGACTGAACAGAACTACCGTCGCTAAAATATAAAATCCAAGGGGAATGTCTGCGATCTGATATGCGCCGGTCTTAAGAAAATAGCGTGAGCCAACTAAAACCAAACCAGCTAATAACCCTGTAATTCTGCTACGAATAACGGATAGTGAACTTATTAATAATGCAACCGTAGAAAATGTGAACAGTGCGGCCACTAAAATCTGTGCTATCGTAGATTCATCATTTAAATAGCTCCATATCCTAACGATGCTTATGGGGACTAGTAAAGGATAATCACGACTTGTCCAAACTAAAAAATTTGAAAAAGTATTTCTCCAATTATCACCGGATCGAAATAAAAACCTTGCCTTTAAATTCCACATTCCCCAAGCGTCTTCCCAACCATGTGGGTTGATGGCAGATCTGAGTAAAAATGCAACAATAAAGCAAATAATAATGATGAGAGAGCTGATGCTTAAAATGCGCAAATATATATAAAAATCAGATCCTGGGTCTTGATTGCAACTATCTAATTTTTGGTGTTTTGAGGTATAGAAAGCAACTGGTATTAGAATTACTGCGAAGATATTTTCGATTAATTGATAGTTTGCTGACAGGGAACCAAAAAAAAATAACCATAAAAAACAAGTGCAAGAAGTAAACCCTAAGGTTAAACCTACTGAAAAAGAAAGATTAAGAATCGTGCCATGATTTCGAGGAAATTGCCTTGGAAGGAAAAAAAATAAAATTATATACGCACATAGAACCGGAAATACTATTGAAATTGTTAATAGCAAATTTAGTTATCCACTCTTTGGAACAATATAACACCATTGCCGAAATCTCTGTATAACGACAAATTTTCTTCTTCGTATGCTTTGATATTAGGATTCGCGCTATGAAAATTGCCAACAATAAAATTGCGCTTTTTCCCGCGCACAAGTATAATCGGTGCAAGAACATATTGAGTCATACCATAAGCCATCCCATCCTCATCAGAATTATCATCGTAGTCTGAGACATACCCAACAACCATATGATCCTGTAAAAACGCTTTGAGCTCAATAAATTTTTTCTCATATATCGTAACTTGATCAAGTTCTTTGCGCTTATACCGTTCGATACCTTTCTGCAATGCTTGTAAATTATTATGAAACGAAAATATGATGATAGCTGAAAAAAGAAATAAAACTTTTAAATTCTTAGAATTCATTGTGATAACCCTCAATGAACACGGGTATAAACATGACCAGGTCTTCAGTAGGGGACTGCCCATCAGCTTCAGCACAACATGTTGAAGCACCTATTAGCACAAAAATGACCTTCCGGATAGCTGAAGTGGGTTTTGTTGTCAATATTAATATTTTCGCGCCGGGGTAATTGAATTATTTGACACACAGACCGCTTTTCAATAATATTCGTAGAAAAAAACATAATTTCCTATATATGCACAAAATCCATTCCGATATATCAATGAAGCTGTCCCATAAAACCGCTTTTCGTTTCTACGATTTTAGCTGGCGAATCGCCCTACCCTGGCTCAAATTGAATCATCGCCTGGCTGAAGGGTATCATCAGCGCGCCTTGAAAGACGAGTTGCCGGGAGGTGCAGATCTCTGGATTCAAGCGGCTTCGGTTGGTGAGTCTTTTTTAGCATTAGAAATTCTGAAAACCCTCCAGCCAAAACAGCCTATTCAGATCTTGCTGACCGCCAACACGCAACAGGGAATTGACATTTTCAATCAGGCACTGCCTAAATTAATTAGCCCAAAAAATCATATTCAGACGGCTGTTCGCTATTTTCCTTTTGACAAACCATCTATTATGGCAGCGGCTGTAGCCGGTATCCGGCCCAAATTGATGGTTCTGCTGGAAACGGAAATCTGGCCAGGACTTTTGCTGGCCTTGAAAGCACAAAGCTGTAAAATCCTAATCGTCAACGGCAGGATGTCCGAAAAAAGCCTTCAAAGATATCATCTCTGGCCTTCAATCTGGCAAACCCTTCGACCGAATAATGTTTTGGCTATATCCCCAGCCGATGCCGATCGATTCGGGCGGCTTTTCGGGCCGGATGGGATCAAGGTCATGTCCAACATAAAATTTGACCGCATTGCTGCAGCAAGATCTTGCGACGGTGAGGAACATAAGCTCAAAGCCATTCTACCGGTCGAAAATCCGTTTATCGTGTTGGCTTCTGTCAGGCAAGCGGAAGAAATCCTTGTCAAAAATATTATTCAAGATGTCTTTCGCACTTTCCCGGAGACTGTCGTCGGCTTATTCCCACGGCATATGCACCGCATCCCATATTGGCTAAAATTTCTGCGTCAAACGGGAATTGGATGCACCCTGCGCTCTAAAGTCGACCGTCGGATATCCGCCGGCCATGTCATCCTCTGGGACATTTTTGGGGAATTGACGCCTGCCTACGGGCTTGCTAAATCCGCATTCGTCGGCGGCAGCCTGGCACCCCTTGGCGGTCAAAATTTCCTAGAAGCCCTCGTCGGCGGGGTTATTCCAATCATCGGACCTTGGTGGGATAACTTTGCCTGGGTGGGTCGGGAGATCATTGATGCCGGTCTTCTCAGGGTGGCAGAGGATTGGAAACAAGTTGCGGACTTGCTCTCGGGGGATCTGGCCAGCTCAGCTCCCCGCAAAAAGGTCAAGGATGCGGCCCTTCAATTTATTCAAGCACGCACGGGCGGCACGGAGATGGCTTGCCGCCGGATCATCGCTGCTTTGGAAGATACTTAATTTTACTTTGCCATATTTATCTTCACCTCAGCCCTTGTTATAACAGACTGGGAAAGCAGAACTAACGAATGCCTAAAGTAAGCTAAATTGCCAAAAATAGCATGACCATGAAAAAATTTATACCTGCATGGCCATATAAAATGGATTCCGACAAAATTATCAAAGCCGAAGCCAGATGCTTAATCTGGACCGAGCAATTAGCAGACGGAACTTCAGTTGTGATGAAGATGTATTACCGGCGGGGCCTTGCGAATTTCATCCGCGAAATAATCCTGAATTTCAGGGTCAAACGCGAGTTCAGAATTCTTGGCCATATGAACCACTGCGGGGTTCCATGCACCATACCGCTCGATTGGACCTTTGGCTATTGCAAAGAGTATGGTTTTTATGAAATTCTTCACACCCGTCAAATTCCAAACACCATATCCTTGAAAACGCTTTTGTCGTCAGAAGCCATAATTGATAAAAACATCGATCTGGGTCCTTTATTTCAATTGGTTTGCAGTATGCATCGCTGCGGAGTTTATCACGGGGCCTTGAGCACAAAAAATATTCTGATCGATCCGGCGGGTAATCCCCAACTAAAATTTTACAGTATTGATGTTGCCCGTGGTTGGTTATTTCCGGTCTCGATAATCGGCAAGCAGATTGCCTGGTTCGACCTTATCAAGCTGGTCAGATCCATCGAAAGTTATCTTGGCATAGGCTACTGTCAACCCTATCTCGCTCAATACGGCCTTGAAAAAGGGACCATTGAAAAATTTTACCAGGATACCGGACGTTACCAGTCATATAGTCGCAAGGACAAACGAATCAAGAATGTTCTGAAGGTAAAGGTATTTTTCTATGCGATATTTACCTATTTAAGTCCAAGAGGCCATTGATTGGATTTCTTTCTTGTTTTCAATATGTCATCTATAGTTACGCCAACCGATTCGAAATCCAGATCGATTTAACGATGGTGATCATTATGGAAATCTTATCTAAATTTGAAAGCAAATTTCAATGAATAGTTTACAACCCATCCAAAATATTCTCGTGTGCCCGGCCTGCCGAGGGGAGCTCCAGATTGAGAATCATGATATCACTTGCATAAATTGTAAACAGGTATACCCTATCCATGAAAACGTACCTCAGTTTGCCGTTTATGAAAGCGACGAGGCGGCCTTAAAAGAGGTCGCCGGGATATCCAAAAATAATTATGAACAACGATACGTAGATTTCGAGAAAGCCAGAAATTACAATCTGAAATATGATCGAAAGCCTCTGAAGCGATTAAGCACAAAACGGGAATATCAAATCCTCCAGCACCTGTTGGGAATGCAAAAGCACTGTGCCACAATGCTGGAGATCCCCTGCGGCGGGGGTCGCATCAGTCCTCAGCTGGTAACTGCAACGGACTTGTTGATTCAAGCAGATGTCGGTCTGGGACAGATTTTGTACGGAATGACCAAAGAAAAACTCAGAATCCCCCAGATATGGATGACGGCCTCCGCATTTCAGATACCGTTGCGGGATGCCAGTGTGGATGCTGCGGTATGTATAAGATTATCTCATCATCTGCCGACTTCCAAACAAAGAGAAGATTTACTCGCAGAGCTATTGCGCGTGGCCAGGCAGTATGTGGTGATGACCTTTTTTGATTATCAGTCAATCAAAAACATCCTGCGCCGACTACGATATTCAAGACCTAAACTGACAATGACCGTATCCCAGGTCTCTTCAATTGCGGCTATGCACGGTGCCAAGCTTGCAGCCTGTCCCCGGTTGTCTATCATCGGTTCCGGCCACCGCTATGCGCTGCTGGTCAAGTCCCGATAGAAGATAACGTATGTCCGAGAAGCTATTTTGGAATAAAGAGACTCTTTTTGTAATTACCCTGGTTGTCACTTGCTGGATCCTTTTCTTTTTCGGGCTGGGTGACATACCGATAAAGGATATCGATGAGGCCATGCATGCCGCAACATCCAGGGACATGGTATTGAGCGGAGATTGGGTAACCCCTCGGTTCAACGGCAAAAATTTCTATGATAAAACGCCCCTTTACAATTGGTTGGCCGCCATCTCGTTTTTGATTTTTGGCTTTACTGAGTTTGCCGCACGATTGCCGGCAGCGCTGCTAGGATCAGGCTGCGTGATGCTCACCTATTGGCTGGCACGGAGCATGTTCGGTCCGGTAGTCGCGTTTCTAAGTGCGCTGGTATTGGCAACCAGTGCCGAGGTCATCGTCCTGGCCCGGGTCGTTGTCCATGATATCAGTTTGGCTTTTTTCGTGACCCTCGCGCTGACACTGTTTTTTGTCGGATATAAAAACGAAGAACATCGTAAGCCTGCTTTCCTATTTGGATACGCCGCCTTGGGCTTCGCGGTTCTCGCCAAAGGACCGGTTGGGGTGGTGCTCCCGATGATGATCATCGGCCTGTTCCTGATCTGTAAAAGACAGCTGCGATTTCTAAAAGAAATGCAGATCGGATGGGGCCTATTGATTTTTTTGGCCGTCGCAGCACCCTGGTATATTTTGATGAGCGTCAGAAATCCCGACTACAGCGAATATTTTTTTCTTAAACAGAACATCGGCAGTTTTGTTTCTCAGCAATCACGCCACCCGAAGCCATTTTATTACTATATTCCCGTTTTGATGGGCGGGTTTTTCCCCTGGAGTCTGTTTTTGCCTTTGGCACTTTTTCGAGCAATACGAGCAAAAGCTGCCTTGCATGGCGACGGCGTAATTTTTGCGCTGATATGGTTCGGTGTCATTTTCATTTTTTTTTCGATAGCAACATCGAAACTCGGAACCTATATTCTGCCCCTATTTCCGGCCGCAGCTTTGCTGGTCGGTATTCTCTGGCATGATCTTCTGTATGCATCAAATCGTGT
>JAFDCA010000358.1 GCA_019313025.1 Deltaproteobacteria bacterium | reverse complement strand
GTTTAGTATTATCGCAACCATAATCACCGATTTGCTTTTATGGCGTCAGCGACTTCTTGGCTTAGCTTTTGAAGAGCCCGGTTTTGCGCCGTGATCAGCTCGTCAAAGCCTTCTCCGCCAGGTAAGTTCTGATTGAATTCAGAAAAAGTTACAAAAAAAATGAAAAAATGCGAGACAAATTATTAAGAGTATGCTACTACAAACTATAATACTTTAGTTTGTAGGTGCCGAGTGAACATAGGGGAAATATTTAAAACAAGTTTCAACATGTTATTCAAATGGCGGAAAGCCAAGCTGGTCAATGCACTTATAGAGCTACGTGATAAATACCTTCAATCACAAACCAGAGTCAACCAATTAGAGAAAGAAATCACTGAGCTCAAGGAGAAATTTGAGCAGGAAAAAATAACGGCCACCAATAAGCAGGTCAATAAACCTTCATCAAAGCAAGCTGAATGGGAAAAAGTCAGCTGCAAAGATAAAGATAAAAAGAAAGGCAAAAGGCGAAACAGAAAGCCGCGCAAAGGGGCCGGCAACCGCCCCAAGAATCAAGTGCCGAACAGCGAACAAACCGCTACCGTTGATACATGTGATTTGTGCGGCAAAGATTTAAGTGCTCAGGCGCCTCTTGAAAGCACCAATGAGCGAATTATTGAAGACATAGTTGCCCCACCGGAAGAAACGGTTGTGACGCTGGTAACCCAACAAAAGAAATATTGTGCTGACTGCAAGCAGGTAACGACCGCCAAATCTGACTTGGCTTTGCCCGGGTCCGATATGGGTTTAAATGCCACGGTATTGTTGTGTTACCTTTGGGTGGCGCTATGTCTTCCATACACCAAAATCAGGCAATACTTGGCGACATTTTTCAAATTAAGCGTTTCGACATCTGGACTCAGCCGCCATGTCATCAGAGTGGCCGGGATTATGAGGGATATATATGCGGAGATCTTAAATGACATAAAGCACGGTGCTGTTTTGCACGCCGATGAGACTGGCTGGCGGGTAAGGGGGAAAAACTGGTGGCTGTGGGTATTCGGCACCCAGGATACGGCCTATTTTACGGTCGATAAAACCAGAGGGTCAGATGTGGTCCGCCGAGTGCTTGGGGAAATATTTTTCGGGGTCTTGGTGGTAGACGGCTGGAGTGCGTACTTATCACTGTTATGTGAACAACAAAGCTGTCTATCGCATTTATTACGCAAAATACGCAAGTTTCGTGATGCCTTTCCCCATCTGACAGACATCGTAAAGTTTTATCTCAAATTTAGGCGCATCATCCGCGATGGTGAGCGACTTCAGAAAAACCGAGATCAATTAGGCGAATTGGTATTTCAAAGGCGTTTGAAACGATTAAAGAAACGCTTGGCTGATTTACTGAAATGGCCAAATCCAGACAATGTTCTAGAAGAGATCATCAAAAAGGTTAAAAGGCAGCAACCACGAATATTAACATTTGTAGAACATCCCGAAACTCCTTTTCACAATAATTTCGCCGAGTACTTGATTCGTATAGGTGTTCTCAAACGAAAAATATCCGGGGGAAGTGTATCAGCTGAAGGCGCTGAGGCATACGCGATACTGCTATCAATTTATACGACGTGCAAGCTTCGGGGAATTAGTTTTCCCAAATTTCTGAAAGAAAGTTTGAAGCATTACGTAAGATCCGGCAAACCATTATTATTGAAAACGTATTCAGATAATATCGTCATCGAACCTGAAAGAAGAAAAGCAGCATAACCGGGCAATCCTTTAGGAAAATTTATGATCGTTTCATCAATTTTTCTCTGAAAACAGTCTGAGCATACCATTTATTTAACAAGTTGAAATTATATAAAGAATTTTTTTTATAATGAAACTGGCACAAACCTTGTAGAGGCAATGCTCTTAATTAGCTCATAGTGATGTTTCAGGTTATCAACTAAATGATGATGAAAAATTAATTGTTAAAGAAGCTTTGCGAGCTCTTTAAAATGAGCCCCAAAATAGCATTGGAAACTGTCGCAAGACCTTATCAAAAAAGTTATATTCGAATTTGGCTTGTGATCCTAACTTTAATTTTGGCCTTGGCTCCCACTGAAGCTATCTCGGCGGAGCTGAAGGTCCTGGTGAGTCACGATGATACCGGTGAAAAACCTTTTCATAAAAAATGCCACATCAATATAACCGGGATTTTTGAAAAAGGGGATGCCGATGAATTTGAGCGCCTTCTAAAGCGGATAAAGCAACGCAGACAGACTATCGAGTTCGCAAATTTGAATTCGAACGGCGGAGACGTGAACGAGGCTATGAGAATTGGTAGAATGATAAGGCAAAATGTTATCCGTACCCAGGTATTTTCCGGTGATTTCTGTGAGAGCGCCTGTTTTTTTGTCTGGGCCTCCGGTGCGGAAAGACTGACTTCTGATTCTTCTATAGGGGTCCACAGACCGCGCTTTAAAAAAGAATATTTTAGGGGCTTATCCGCAAATGAGGCCGAACATAAATATTTAGAAATGGCAAATGTGGTTCGGGATTATCTTGAAGACATGAACATACCGAACCATGTTATCGAAAGTATGTTTAATCAAAGTTCAAACGGTATTCTATATTTAAACAGTTCCAACCTAAAAAAACTCAGAAAAGTTCCTTTTTTTGATGAATGGATTATAGCCAATTGCGGCGCATTTACAGTTGAAGAAGAAGACAAAATTTACGAACTATGGCAAAAAGAATTTTATGAAGGAAATCTATTAAAAGAAGAAAAACTCTACCTTAGCCATTTGCGGAAAAAACGCAAAGACCACTATCAGTGCCAAAATAGATTGCTTTATGAGTCTCAAAAAAAAAGATAAATATGACAAAGTAGAAGTAATGTGACGAATGAAAAAAGTTAGTCAATATTTCCCCAGTTTCTATTGTTCGAGTTCTTTCCAGTAGATCACTCCCAGTTTGATTGCCGGTGATTTAAGCATGTGAACGGTTCCGGTGGAAGAGCTCAAATAATTCATGGCGACTCGATGGTTCAACCTTAAGCTGACCGGTGGTTGAAGATTACCCGGCATTTTTATGCCCGCTGGTGGGACCCTGATCGGATTATTTTCTGCGTCATATCCGGTGATAACGGTATCTGCCGCGTCAATGACACCATCTTCATTGAGATCAAATATGGCCCCGGGGATACCGCCCCCGGTAAATGCATTCAGCTCCATTAAAAAAGAGTTACTTTCATCGCTGCAGCGATCCGGACCAGGCCTAAAACAGCTCGCCGCCAGTCTTCCATCCCGCAGCTGCAAGTCATTTATTATTCTTTCCCCGACAAGCGGCAGGTCATAGTACCAGCCGGCATGGCTTGTTCCGATATCCGACAGGTCCGGAAAATCGGGTTTGCCTTTTGTATCATTGTCATACCTTGTTTTCCATATCGGTTGATCGCTGCTCATGACTCTGAGATTGATTTCGACAGGGCTGTCGTTTTCGCCGTTTACGAAAACCGTATAAGGATCACTGGTTTGCTTTAAGAGCGTAACATTTTGCGGCTGATTGGAAAGGTGATCCCTGGTAAAAGTCCCCAAATATTCCTGGTCGTCATCGTTGCTGTAGTCGCCCCATTCTCCCGGATAATAAACGCGATCACCGTAATCCCAGATACCATAGACGGATTGAGTGCTGTGATCGGTAAAATCACTGTTTCCCAGGAATTTCCCGGTACCGAACAAAACCATTAACCCATGGCTGTCGGGATGCAACATCACTTCCGGTTTTGAGGTTATCGCCTGTTCGGAGCCGTAAGGGCCCTCAGCCTTAAAGAGGGGCTGATCATGGGTTCCATCATTATAGGCCACCCCCCATTGGTTGGCATTAGGGCCGGTGAGGTCAAATTTCCACATATTGCCCTTAAGATCTCCCGCGTATACAAAATCCACTTTTTCATCGGCATTGACATCCACCGCAATCGGGCTGGAAAGTCCATTTCCCGAATCGACGTATGGATTGTCCGCCACAATCTTTTTTATGATGTCACCGGTCATTGGATTGAGCATATAAAGCACAGCATTGCCATTGGCGCTGTCATAGCCGTTTCCAAAGATAACGATCCAGGATTCAGCTTCGCCGACACTATTTGTCCTTATTACTAAAGGTTTGCTGAACGAAAACCCGATATCATTTATATCATCTTGACCGGCGGTGTTGGGGAACTCCCACAGAACATTGTCGGCCGTTATGGATCCGGGAGCCGATATGTCCAAAGCAAAATAGCCTTTGCCCCCTTTTCCCAATCCACCGATCAATACCTTTTTAAAATCCTCTCCTCCCAGAAGGCCCTTTCCTTTACCCACGGTAGGGGTAAGATCCACATAATATTTATGGAGGTAGCCGGGATTTGCAAGCGCTTTAAGATTTTCAAACACAAAGCTCGGGACATAGGCAAAAATTTCATCTCCCTTTATTTTTCCGTCACTATCGGCCCTAATTTCAAAAGCGTGCAGCATACCGTCATTTGCACCCACATATAAAATCCCTTCTTCAAGTACCGGAGAAGAGTGTACAATATCTCCCAGTTTTGTTGAACGAATACGGTAGCCGTCGATTTTTTCACCTTTGATATACCCAATCACTTCTCTAAAATCCGGTCCCAATATGGTCTTTTGCGTGTCTGTCAGCTGATATTCGTCAAATTCAATGCCAAAGCTCCCGTTATAGCTGAGTATGTTCCGTTGATACCATGGCTTGAGATTCAAACTTTCAGCGGCAGACCAAGCGGAATCCTCACCGAGAATTTCACCGGTGTTTGAATCTAGGCGATATGCCTTGACATCACCGCTCCAATCACCGGTAATATAGCCGGCTAGAAACATGAGGAGGTCATTGCCAACCCCACCATACCGTGCATCTTTGTTCATCGATATCGCGGAAGACGAGCCAAGCCGGTCCAGTACATTGCTTGTGAGCGCGGTTAACACCTTTACCAGTTCCTGCGGATCTTTAGCGTTTAAAACCCTGCCTCTTCCATTGACTGTGGCGTGAAACAGGTCATCAATCGTTTCTTTCGATTTCGCGTCTATTCTCCCGGGCCAGTTCGGGTAATTGCCATATGTGTCATTTTTTTCGTCCATTTCTTTGAGGTAGTGCTGACTGGCCGGATCACCTTCATAATTGTCCGGGTCTAAATTGCCGGTTACGCCAAAGGCCATCGCGTACGTGACCATGTGCTGGTGCGGTGCCTTGTCTGGAGAATTTTTATACACCAGTTCCGGGTCGTAAACTCGATCCGGAAGACCTTTTCCCGATGGCGCATCCTCCGGGTCCGGTGACAGATCATTTTCATAATAATACATGGACACATCCGCCAGAGTTTCGGACAGGGCGTCTGCATAGCATCTGTCATCATAAAGGCTTTTATCGTCGCCATCGGCATTGTCTACCTCGAGATCCTTGATATCATAGCTGTAGTAGCCATCCGTTATAATGATGGTAAAGCTTTGTTGACAGGCGCCGCCTTCAGCTTCCGGAAAATATGGAGGATCGTCCCCCACCACGCTTTTGCCCCTGTAATGAGTCAGATTTTTTGAATTGCTGTTATAGTAGTTTCCCACATCATGAAGACCTTCTCTCAACGGCGTATCCCCTCCGGAGTCGCAGGCGTATAATTCTTGAAGCAGCGCAGTGGTTTCGTCATAATAAATGTTTTCTTTCCAGACGCCCACGGGTTTAAGCGGTACAATGATCGTACCGTTTATGCTCAGGATACCAACCCTGACTCCCTTGAGATTTTTAATCACCCCGGCGATGGCACCCTTGGCCACATATTCTCTACGCCGGTGGTAGGTATACCAGTTGGCAAAGTTCTGCCGCGCCTTATCATATTCATATACCTGAATTTCCCCGGGCGGTGCGGTCACCGATCTTACCTTCTTGATCTTTTCCGTCATACCACTACCATCGACTGTCGTGATTGCAAAGTATTTTGTCTTCTTTTCATCTCCATCCAGCACAACGAGGTATATGTCACCGTTTTCTGCTTTCTGGAAGTAGTGAGCATGTTTAACCTGCAGGATGGCATCGGGTAGGGCTTCCAGTTCAAGGATGACGGAAAAGGATTCCCCGTCAAGGTCAATGGCACCCGCGGTTTTCTTAAACGGATGGATCTCAGGGAATTCCTTGTCGGCAGGCAGGAAGTCCTGATTGGCGTACCCGGGCCAGGGGTCATAGGTCACCGCCGGATTGTAGTACAAGGCGTTATATTCATGAGACTGGGATTTCCAAAGTTTCCTGCCGGCTTGTCCCATGTATCGGGTGGCATCTTGAAAGGCATTATCATCGGTATAGTCAAAAATATAGCAGTACCCATCTTGCTCCCCTTCATCAGGATTGGGAAATCGCCCTTCGAAATAATCGGCTGCCAGGACCTCAAAGTTCATGCTCCCGGAGTCGTCCAGTAAAATCATGATGCTGGCGGGCGCGGGTTTGATTCTGGTCATCATGGGTTCATCGGCCAGGTCCATGGCCCCCTGAACAGGGTTTGTTGAAAAGAAAACAGCAGTCAAAAAAGTACTTAAAAACACGATTATCAGGCCGGGGCAAAATTTTTCCGCAAACCCGGCAAAAAAATAATTGTGTTGTTTAAAATGTCGCTTCATATGCCTCCTCTGAAAATTGAAGGGCCCGGTCGAACTTTGGGGCATGAGATCTCTCTCAGAGCTCATAGAGTTAACGGGTTTTGATCTCAGCCGGCTCCGAGAGAAAAGAAGAAAATACCCGCCAGTGAGCAAACTCCCCCTGGCTGCAATTAGAACCGGCTCCACAATGAGTCATTGGCAGCTCGTTCCCATTGCTTCCTAATAGATTTTTGCGTAGCCTATTTTTAGCATGACCAGACCTTTGCTTTTAGATCGGCCGTAAATTGAAAATGTATGTTTGGCGGGTTTGCTCATATCCAATGAACTGCCTGAAAGAATTCCGTGGTGAACACTCAGATAATCAGTATTTTGCGAATCAATTACGGATGCCTGGGGGACGACACCATTCAATCTTTCACTATCCTGCCAGAGTGTGAAAACCGTGCCGTCGTTGATAACTTCCTCATCCAGACTCATCCATGAGGGAAGACTTTCCAGGGGGGATGCGCTGCCTTCCAATAAATCAACAACTTCCAGGATAGCCCCTTCGGCATTGTAAAAACAGCGCTGGTAAACATATTCATTGGCGGCGATGCTGATTTCCGTGTTGGCTGTCTTCGAGGCGGCAACGCTGATAATTGTCAACAATGCCAGAAGCATGACGGATATTATAACCATCAAACCGCCATGTTCATTTTTCAGAATAGATGTGGTTTTCATCATGGTCTGATAATCCTCTATTTTTAAAAAAAAGTTTAAACTTCATATTTCTATTTTTCTGTGCCTTCGTATCTTAGTGGCTGATTTTTCCAAATCTTTTTCTAAATAACCAGGTTACGGCAAATGACCCGGGTGGAATAGGTACGGCTTATAAATTTGTCTTTTCCGGCCGGTTCTCGTACGGTCAAGGAAATTTGAACTGTATGGATATCGTCAAAGATAATCGTTTCTTCATTATCCCTGTTAAAGTATTTAAATTCCAGTTCGTTCACATGGTCGATCAGGGATTTGTTAGATCTGGAGTTGCCATCTTTTTGTCTTATCAGCTGATGGTTGGCATTCAATAGATAGGCAATGTCCTCATTTTGATTTGTTTCTATTGTTCCGCTGCCATT
>JAFDCA010000357.1 GCA_019313025.1 Deltaproteobacteria bacterium | reverse complement strand
TTTACTATAGTATATGGCTGGGGAACAGAATCGATGATCTCAATACAAAAATAAATAATACAAAACTAATGCTGACCCAGGCTGAAACGCAAGCGAAACAGGTTGATCATATCAAAAAGGAGCTCGAAAAATTAGGACAGAAAACAGAAGTGATCAAAAATATCGAAATGAATCGAAGGGCCCAGGTTATCCTTCTTGAAAACATGACAAAAATGGTGGCTGAAGGAACATTTATGTCGACACCCGATACATCAGCCGAAAACGACAACAAACCCGTTAAAAGATTATGGTTTACCAATTTTGAGGCATCTGGCGAAATTGTAAACATCAATGGGATTGCATTGGACAATAAGACCATTGCCGATTTTATGAGTCGCCTGGAAGAATCAAATTTTTATAAAAACGTAAATTTAAAGACCATAAAACAACAAAAGATAGACAATTTAAATCTTAAACACTTTGAAATCGGATGTGTAAAATCTCCTTTAAAAACTCCGGAAAAGAAAAATGATGTCGGATCAAAGCCGAACCAAAAATAATGAAAAAAATCGACACCTCTAAAATAACAAGCTTGTTTTTCACAACCATCGATAAGATTGATAAACTGTCTAAGCTATACAAAATCTTATTGTGCCTGGGTCTCTTTGCGCTGCTTATCGGACCTTTTGTATATTTTTCCTTTCTTCCCCAAATTAGTAAAATCAAGGGATTAAAAACAGAATATTCCACGCTGGAAACTCGGCTTGCCACTGCAAAAGCCAAGGCAAATCAATTGAAATATTATCAGGATAAGCTAAAAAATGCAGAGATGGAATTTAAAATTGTTATGAAAAAGCTTCCTGAAAAAAAGGAAATACCGGGTTTATTGTCAAGTGTATCCCAATCCGGTCGTGACGCCGGTTTGGAATTCTTGCTGTTTCAGCCGGAACCCGAACAAAACAAAGATTTTTATGCTGAAATCCCTGTATCAATTAAAGTAACTGGGAATTATCATAATGTTGCTCTGTTTTTCGACAAAGTGGCAAGGTTATCCAGAATCGTAAATATAGATGACATTAAAATGACCTCGACAAAAGGCGATATGAGTTTAATGACTTCATGTAAGGCCGTTACTTATCGTTTTGTTGAAATGAAACCTGAAAACGTGTCATCATCAAAGAAAAAAACATCGAAACCTTAAATCATGGATAAACATTCTGTTTTTATACGCTATATCGTTTGTGTTATCTGTTTCTTCCCTTTTTTATGGGGTTGTGAGAAACCATCTGAACCTCCTTTAAAATCAAAGCAGATTACGAAAAAAATCGTTGTTGAAAAAAAGGACCTTCAAAAAGCGACAGCGCCTGCTGATATATCAAACTCGAAACCAAAAGTGGTGGCTGAAAAATCCCAGACAGCCCCCAAAACCATCAGGCCGGAAATGACCGATTTCTATAACCCTGAAGGGAAGCTTGATCCATTTGAACCACTTTTTAAAAAAGAAACTGTTTCAGTCGCCGTTGGGAAGAAAAAAATCAAACGGCGTAAACCCCTCACCCCTCTGGAAAGAATAAACCTTAGCCAGCTAACCCTTGTGGGAATAATACAGGCTTCAAGTGGCAACAGAGCTTTGGTTCAGGAAACCACGGGTAAGGGATATGTCGTAAAAAAAGGAACTTATATTGGAACAAATTCTGGAAAAATTGTACAGATATTAAAGGACAGGATCATTATTGAAGAAGAAAGTGAAGATATTTATGGCAAAGTTTCTATCATAAAAAAACCACTTAAACTTCAGAAACCTCCTGGAGAATAGCATGAATCGTGAGATAAAAAAAACGTTGAAATTGAGAATACGAGCCTTTTTTTGGATAATTTTACTGCCCTTGTTTATCGGGTGTGCCTCGAATACCAAGGCAGTTAAAGAAACCGAAAAACTTGCCGTCGAAGCTTCTATCCCCAAGGCGATTACCCAAATAAGCGCCGTTGAAGATACCGAAACAAGCAACGTACGTGTTAGTGGAAATCAACTGCTGACCTATACATCCGTTAAACAAGCCTCTCCTCTTGGCGTCCTGCTTTATTTCCCCGAAACCAACGTTGACAATATCGATATGAACTATCGTCCAGAAAGTGATCTTGTTGCCTCAATTAAAACTTCTGAATTAACCGCTAAAGATCAAACAACCCGCATCGAAATACTATTAAAAGAAGATGTTTCTTATGAAGTCATCCGTGAAAATAATGACCTGATCGTATCATTCAAAAAACCAGCCACGGCTGCCCTGCCCTTTGAAAAATCGGAACAATCGAGTGTTGAAATGAAAGACAGTGCCCAAGGGCCAACCTCGGTTAACCAAAAGATATCCCCCATAAAAGCCGCTACGTCTCAAGCTTCAAAATCACAAGCCAATGAAAAAATGCCCGCCTGGATCAATCGAATCGATTTTTCAAGCGAAAAGGAAGGGAAATCGATTATTATTATTGGAACCACAATTCCAGCCAAATATGACTTAAAAAAGATCCATGAAAAAAAGCTGTTGCTTCACCTTTATTACTCAATGTTGCCGGATTATCGCAAGAGACCGTTAATTACCACACGTTTTGAAAGCGCTGTGGATCGCATCATACCGTTTCAGACATCTGCCATGAAAGACAAATCCGGATTTATTATCGAACTGCGCGAATCCGTGCCCTATTTTGTCGAGCAGACAGACAATCTTCTTTTCTTGCATTTTGAAGCATCTTCAGTCTCTCCCAAACCACTAGATAAAGACAAACTTCCTCCCTGGAAGAAAGTAATAACCCAGACGGTGACACAAACAGAACCCACAGAACTGGAAACGCCTGAAACCAAAATAATTAAAACTAAAACCGGAACATATACCGGCGAAAAAATAGCGCTCAACTTTTTTGAAACAGATATAAAAAACGTATTTCGCATTTTAATGGACGTCAGCGGAAAAAATTTCGCCATTGACAAAGATGTGTCCGGAAAGGTTACGTTATCGTTTGACAGTCCCGTGCCTTGGGATCAAGTTCTCGAATTGGTTTTGAAAATGAATCGTCTCGGGATGGTTCACGAAGGAAATATTGTTCGCATCGCCACCCTTAAAACATTAAAAGACGAAGAAGAGGAGCGGCAGGACATGTTGGCCGCGGCACAAAAGGCCAAGGAACAGAAAAAAGCACTTGCACCATTGTTGACGGAATACATTCCCATCAGCTATGCAAATGCCAAAGATGATGTGCTGCCGCATATCGTGCCAACTAAAGAACGCGGCAGCGTCACTGTCGACGCCAGAAACAATCAAATTATCATTACGGACATCGCTGATAAAATAAAAAAGGCCAAAGAAATCGTAAAAAAAATCGATAAGGTCACACCTCAGGTCATGATCGAAGCCAGGATTGTCGAAGCCACCGACACCTTTACAAGAGAAATCGGAACGTCGTGGTCGATCTCAGGAACCAGAACAGATGGTAGCTTGGGAGGAACGCTGGGTTTCGATATGAGTGCTACCAATCCTCCGACGACCAGCCTTGGTGCCATCGGCATTCAATTTTCTAGACTGATCGGCAATACATTCCGCGTGGTGGATGCACGGCTGGCAGCCTCGGAGTCTGAAGGAACCGTTAAAATAATATCCGCACCCAAAATATTGACCCTTGACAATAAACCCGCTAAGATCAAACAGGGACTGGCTTATCCCTATAACAAGCTGGACACTGATAGCAACACCACAACTGAATTTAAAGATATCGCCCTTGAACTGGAAGTCACCCCCCATATTACGCCGGACGAACGCGTCACAATGAAAATCGTCATAAAAAACAATGAAATCGGCGCCGTTATCAACAACCAAATATCATTCACCACCAAAGAGGCCTATACGGAACTGCTGGTAGATGACGGGGATACCATCGTTATTGGCGGAATTAGAAAAACAAGGAAAGATCTCGGGGAAGAAGGCCTTCCGTACTTAAGAAAAATGCCCGTTCTTGGCTGGCTCTTTAAAACAGAAAAGAATGAAGATACCCTCGAAGAGCTGTTGATATTTATCACACCCAGGGTCGTTCAGCTGGCACAAGTCAATGCTTTGGATTGATGAAACTGCGACATTTTTAATTGTTTTAATATCGCTTTATTCTCTGGACAGCCTTTTCCGCTTCCCTGGCCATAGCGCTGCCGGGAGCAAGTTCGATGACTTTATAATAGGCATCAAGGGCTTTTTCATAGTCGTATGATAAGACATAAACCTTTGCAAGGTCGTCATACAATAGAACAAAATTTGGATAACTCTTGACAGCTCTTTCAAGAATATCTACCGCCTCGTCAATCCTTCCCATGGCAATATACGTAAGGCCAAGACCACGTTGTGCATTAACAAACTTCGGTTCTACATCAAGGGCTTTAAGATAGTATGTTTCAGAAAGGGTATAGTCCTTTTTGTTATAGTAAGCCCACCCCAAATTTGCCAGGGCCAAATGGGGTGTCGCATAGAGCATGTTTTCAGACACCTCTTTAAAATATTTTATGGCCGTATCCCATTCCTTTTTATCGAGATAAACTGTTCCTAAATTATTTTTTGCAGGCGCGTAATCAGGTTTAATTTCCAAGGCCTTTTTAAAATGTTTGGCCGCAAGATCCAGCCTCTTTTTGGCTTTATAGGTCAAACCAAGATCATTTTGAAGAAAGGGATCGTCTGGATAAAGTTCTTCAGATTTCAAAAATTCTCTTAATGCCGAAGTATAGTCCCCCTGTCTATAGTATTCTTCTCCAAGGTTCCTCAATGCCTCTCCTTGCTGTTTTTGCACTTTTATATTTGCTGTCGCGCACGAAACAACACAAAATGCCGTTAGCGTTAGCACCCATACAATCCAATCCAACCGATTTCTATTCATTTTTGTTACCCTGAATGTTAATCTTGATGATTCTTATATCCCTATCTGTTAAAAAACGAACGACCTGATGATGCAGCGGAGCACGAGTTAGAAGCACACCGGATATACCGGCATGTTCCATTAAAAACCCCGGAATGGTCAGGCGGGTGTTATGATCAGAAGGCCTTTTGGCAGCCAGAAATGACGGATCTTTTATATATAAGACTTCCATCGCTTCAAGAAGTTTCTGTATGATATCATCCAAGCTGTCATTTTCCTTGACCTGTACGATAGAATATCCGCTTTTTTCGATGGCATGGATGGCATCGCCATAAAAATTTCCAAAGTCGATGTAAAATACATGGTTGCCACTAGCTGCGGCACGGTTTGAAGTCGCATTAATCTGAATGCCCGCATACTGAAATGAAATATTTTCATTGGGAGAATATTCATATCCCATGGCCATCAGTACATTCTTCACAAAAGTCTCGGGATCAGGCGCGTCAATGATATCTGGATTCTTGTCTTCGATTTTGAAGCGGGACATATTTGATTTCTGCTCCTCAATACGTTTACCGATGAGGATCTCTTTGATGACAATATTATTTTGGTCCAGATAGCGAACCATTGACTGCGGTGTTTGCTCTGTTAAATCATCGATGATCGTTATACAAAGGTGGCGTAGAGGTTCACCTTTCTTGTGGGGTTTTTCAATAATCCATTTTCCCTGAACTTCAATTTCTACACCATGATCTGAAAATGACAAACGGCGTTTTATCATATTTCCTTCAAGGCTACCAAAAACGGTATCAAAAACTTTTTCCATGGAATCGTCTTGAGAAATGTTTACAACAATCACATCTTTCCAAAAAGATTTAATGATCTTAACATTAGAGTTTTGCGTTTCATCACCCGAGGTAAAAAAGACTCGTTTTCCATCTTCAAGCTTTAAAAAGGGGGTCTGTGAAAGATCGATTTTAACATCCTCTTGTCCGGGCCTGGGAAGGAAGTAGTCACCTTTATGAAAGAGTTTGGCATCCAACACCGAAGCAACTTTCGACAACGGAGAATCTGACGACGCCTGCCGGTTATTGACATCTGAAGACAACGATATTTTATCATCAAATGCCACGGAGCTTTCAGGACGGTCTCTTTCCGTGGTTTTTTGAACGACGCCATTGTCCACAGGGGCCAGGGACGGTGACTGGTTCTGAATCTTCGGATCAGGTAAGTAGATCATCTGCCCTGCATAAATGAGATTTAGGTTTTCAATCTGGGGGTTCATCAACCGAAACAGCTTTTCCCCTTTAAGATATGATGGCGTGCCATAATTTCCGTATCTTTGAGAAATCAAAATGGATACACAATCTCCTTTTTTGACGCGATAGTCTGTTGAATTTGTTGTTGCATCGTCTGGCAAGGTGGCCTTGGTTAAATATGGAATTGTAACGACGCCCGAAGCTTGTTCGGGCAACTCATCTGGCTTGATTTTTTTTAGTGGAATAACAATATGCTGTCCGGGACGAATCCGGTCTAAATCATGGATGTGAGGATTTAATCGTTTGAATATTCGTAAAAATTCCGGAAAATCCCTGTTTGAAATTTCTCCTTTTTCCCTAAAGAGTTTGAATACCCAATCATCTTTTTTAACAACATATGGATCACATAATATGTTCCAGCCTCTATCGTACCGAATAACGTAACTTTTGTAAAAAAAAGCAGCATGAACACGGGTCAAGGGAATCAGACACATTAAAGTGATGATCACAAAATATATGTATACAAAACGAGTTCCTTTTATTTTCATTCTTTAGGAACCTTTTTGAGACTCAAATGTTTTGCAATCTCTTTTGATGTTTGTTCCACAAACCGATGGAAATCATCGCCTTGTAATGGTTTTCCTGGGGCAGGGACTCGTGCCAAGCTTTCTGGATGGATATAAACGGGTGCATTGATGAGTTCAGGATTTGAAGATATTTTAAACTCTGACGGAAAGCTTTGTTCAAAATATTTTTCCTGAAAACCCGAAAATTTCATGGCGTGTGCCGTTGAATCGACGATGGCAATATCATTTTTCCGGACGATTCCCTGTCGTCTGGCCTCAACCAATCCGGCAAGAGATTCGCCGCCGTGCGTACATGCAATATGCCCGTTTCTGTTGGCCAAAAGCTCCCAGTCCATGATAGACTGTTCGGTGACCTCAACAAAAAAAACATTCTGCTTCCCTGACCTGCTGTTATACACATTAACCAGATGAATGACCCTTGGCATTGAAACAGGGTTACCGATCATTGCCGCTTGAGCAACGCTGGGCTTGACGATGACCGGCTCAAATTTCCGTTTTGCTACATCCGGTTCAAGATAATATCGGTATACCGGATTGGCATGTTCAGATTGAACGCCCAGAATTTTCGGTAAAGAATTGATGATTCCGATATCGTAAAACTTCAAAAACCCATTCAATACAGCGGTAATATTGCCGGCGTTGCCGATGGGAACAACGACCAATAGATTTTCCATGTCGTATTCAAACGCCTGTGCAATCTCATATGAATAAGACTCCTGTCCAAGTATCCGCCATGCGTTTTTGGAATTGAGCAAAGCAACACTATAGTTTTCAGAGAGCGCTTCAACGACCTTCATACAATCGTCAAAAACACCTGGAATCTCAAATACAGCCGCACCGCTTCCCAGAGGCTGAGACAGCTGTTGCGGTGTCACTTTCTTGTAGGGAAGAAGCACTGCCGATTTAACATCAGGCTGAAGAAAGGATGCATATAAGGCAGCGGAAGCAGACGTGTCGCCAGTAGAAGCACATATGGCCAGCACATCTGAGACATACCCTTTTTGAACCAAACAGTTGATATAACTCAAAGCACTGGCCATACCGCGATCCTTAAATGAAGCACTGGGATTCTGGCCGTCATTTTTAAAATAGAATCTAACACCGGCCTTTTTTTGCAAAAAATTGTTGGCTTCAATAACAGGAGTATGACCTTCTCCCAGACAAATAACAGCATCCAGCGGAATCATCGGCCCGATAAATTCATGATATAGATATATCCCTTTAAGCGCAGGAATGGTGAGCATTTTACGATAATCAAATATCTTTCGCCATCTGTCTCCTGGAATTTTTTTTAAACTTTCAAATTTCAAATCATAAATCAAAAGGACCTGTTTGCAATCCGGACATGTATAAAGTAACTTTTCAATACCATACTGTTTTTCGCATCCTAAACATCGATAAACCAATTCGCCATCATGGTTTGGAAGTATGAAAGGTTTTATTTCTTGTGGAAAGTCATCGATTTTCACGATTCTATCTTCTCCATTCCCCCCATATATGGTCTCAAGACCTTGGGAATGATCACAGACCCGTCAGCCTGCTGGTTGTTTTCGAGTAAAGCTGCCACGGTTCGTCCAACTGCAAGACCGGATCCGTTAAGTGTATGAACCAGTTCAGTTCCTTTTTTCCCTTTCCTTTTAAATCTTATATTGGCACGTCTGGCTTGAAAACTCTCAAAATTACTGCATGATGAAATCTCTCTGTAAACACCTTGTGCCGGCATCCATACTTCAATATCATAGGTTTTTGCCGCAGAAAAGCCAAGGTCTCCGGTACAAAGATTGATAACCTGATACGGAATTTCGAGATAATTTAAAATGGCTTCAGCATGATTTAAAAGGGTCTCGAGCTCATCATAAGACGTTTGAGGTGTGGTAAATTTGACCAATTCAACTTTGTTAAACTGGTGCTGTCTAATAAGGCCCCTTGTATCCTTTCCATAAGAACCGGCTTCTGAACGAAAACAAGGCGTATAGGCTGTATAGAGAATAGGTAGTATTTCTTCATCCAGAACTTCGTCTTTATGGATATTGGTCACAGGAACTTCAGCGGTGGGCACCAAGAAATAATCCCATCCTTGGAGCTTAAAAAGATCTTCTTCAAATTTAGGCAACTGGCCGGTGCCTGTCATGCTGTCTCGGTTTACAATAAAAGGCGGCAGTATTTCTTTATAACCGTGCTCCGTTGTGTGAATATCAAGCATAAAATTGATGAGAGCCCTTTCCAACCGAGCACCAGGCCCCAAATAAAGAGGAAAACGTGCCCCGGTGATTTTAGATGCGGTTTCAAAATCTAATATTTTGAGCTTTTCACCTAAAATCCAGTGTGGCTGTGGTTCAAAATCAAACTTAGGCATATCACCCATTTTGTTGATAACAGGATTTTCAGAACTATCTTTCCCTATGGGAACGGAGTGATGGGGTAAATTCGGTATCATGAAAAGAATATGGTTTATCTTATCTTCATTTTCGGACAACTGATGATCCAGCCCCTTGATCCTGTCGGCCACCTGGCGCATTTCAGCCACAAGGTCATCAGTGTCTTCCTTGTTTCTCTTCATGGCAGCGATCTGTTCAGAAACAATATTTCTACGATGCCTCAAGTTCTCAATCTCAATCAAAAGGGTTTTTCGTTGGGTATCACATTGTTTGAAGCTTTCCAGATCTGCTGTTTCACCTCTGTTTTCAAGTGATTTTTCAATTAGTTTAAGGTTTTGTCTTACAAATTTAATTTCCAACATAACAGTCCCCGTATTTTTCTGATGCACAACCAGCTCGGATGATTATCAACGATTGACGGCTATAATTACGTTTCATTTTTAGCCAATTTCCAAGCCCCATAGGCCGTCTTTTTCGTTCAAAAAAGGTTATTGATCCGTATCATGAGCATGTTATATAGTCAATGATTAATGCGAGTTGACATTATTCCTCAATTTTTATATTATAAAGTAATTTCAAAATATTCGAGCAGGAGAGAATGTCTATGGAGGAAATTCGACAAACAAAAGATGAGATTCGTGGCACTATTGAAAAAGCACTGGCCGCACTTTCTGACAAAGAAATTAAAGATAAAACCCATAGAATAGAAAAACGGCTTTTTGAATTTGCCAATTTTCTGGAAGCGAACATTGTTTTGCTTTATATAAACAGTAACTGTGAAGTAAATAGCCTGCAAATAATAAACAGATGTTTAAACTATAAAAAAATAGTGATCCTTCCTGCGTTTGTTCCAACAAAATATGAAATGAAATTGATGAAAGTCGATAACCTGGATACAGACTTAACACTCGGACCCAGGAATATATTAGAGCCGGATCCAAACCAATGTAATATTGTTCCCATCGAATGTATCGATATCGCCATCATTCCCGGTGTTGCTTTCGACGAAAAGGGTGGAAGAATCGGATCCGGGGATGGATATTATGACCGGCTTATCCCAAAACTGCCAATTACCACAAGAAAGGTTGCTTTGACGTTTGAAGATCAGATCGTTCCTCAAATACAAATGGAAGCCCATGATCGGCATGTAGATATCATTATTACAGAAAAAAGAATCATATACAAAATATAGAAGCCGCTTCTTTGTGTTTAACCATCACGTCCATATGATATTGTCTGTAAAATTTATTTCAGCCTCAAATTGGATTCAATATTTTTTCCAGCTCCTTAAGATTCTCTTCCTGCCCCACAGCAATAACGGTATCTCCGCTCTCGATAACTGCCTCAAAAGACGGGTTAAACAGCATGCTGTCGTCTGACTTTTTTACTGCAATGATGATCAGATTAAACTGCTGCCGGATCCCGGAATCCCTAAGCATGACATTGGCAAGTTTCGAAGAAGGGCTCACCGGTATCTCTTCCATTTGAATATCTTTACGTTTCTGAGCGAAAGCAAGATCCAGAAAATTTGTCACTGTTGGACGGATGATCCGCTGGGCCATACTCACAGCACCCATATCATAGGGCAACTCCACCCGGTTGGCACCTGCAGCCAGCAGCTTGGGCTTTGACTCATTGCGCGAAGCATTTGCCATAATATAAAGATCAGGGTTAAGCTGCCTGGCAGTCAACACCAGAAAAACATTATCCGTATCTGTCGCCAGAACGGCGATTAAACCTTTCGCTCGCCTAATTCCGGCTCGAATCAGATTGGTTTCATCTCCGGCGTCACCCGATATATAGAAAATTTTATTCTCAACCATGACCGGTATAAGGTCTATATCTTTCTCGATGACAACCAGATCAACCGCCTTTCTTTGCAGCATCGTACAAAGCGTTTTTCCGATACGTCCATACCCACAAACAATATAATGATTTTTCAATCGATCAATCTTTTTATCCAAGCTTCTCCTCCCAAGTATGGTTCTGATTTGACCTTCGACCATAAACTGTACAACGGCACCGGCAATATATAAAAAATAGACCACGCCGATGATGATAAATACAATTGTGAATATGCGTCCTAAATTGCTCACTTCGTGCACTTCACCGTACCCCACGGTGGTCAGCGTTGTGACGGTCATATACAGGGCATCTAAAAAATCCCACTCTTCAATGGTCATATATCCACTGACACCAAGCAATATAAGGAGTATCAAAAGCAAGATACACAATTTGAGATGTCTTATACTTTTCATGGAGTTGATTCGTCCGATCCGATTCAGAAGTTATTCAACTTGAAAAAATACTCCGTTTCCCCGTTGGACCCGAGATCTTAAGTTGTATTTTGACAAACAACGAGGAATTCGTTTGATAGCTCCGGACAGCGTTTGCGAATATAATCTTTCTGGGTTTTTATTCATTTTGTAACGATGTCCGAAAAATGTTGTGATAGATTATGTAATATCTTAATAAAAAATCAAGAGCTTTATTCATAGAAGTATTTAATCTCATTCTTTTGATGGTTGTTACGATTTGAAAAAAGCATTATCTATCACGCGACTATCCAAAAAACACTCCGGTTTCTGAAATACGCCCTTTATGAACCGGTTTAACAAAGTTTCAAACACTCGATGAAAGTAAAAACAGATCTATTGTAAAACCATTTGATTTCAGTCACGAAATTCTTGACGCAATTCCTCTGATTTGATAGTAAATCTTGGTATCACAATTCAGCAATCCGTTCAAAAAGATCTCACTTTTAATGCTAAAAAAGGTTCTTAATCCAGAAAGAGGTTTTATATTTTGGATGAAAACGCCATAAAATACGAACGCCAGCGTCAAGAAATGGTCAAACGGCAGATTGAAGCTCGAGGCGTCACCGATCCAAAAGTTCTGGCTGCCATGTACAAGGTTCCTCGGCACCTTTTTGTTAGTGATGCTCTAAGAGATCAGGCTTATGGTGATTTTCCACTGCCCATCGGAGAACAACAGACCATTTCACAGCCGTATATCGTTGCCGAGATGACTCAGGCGCTGCAGCCTGGAAAAGAGGACCGGATACTTGAAATCGGAACAGGGTCCGGATATCAGGCTGCAATTTTAGCTGAAATTGTGTTTCGCGTTTATACCATTGAAAAAATTTTTCCCCTCTATACTAAAGCTCGCAAGCTTTTCGATAAACTTCGTTATCATAATATTGTCACCAAGTATTCTGACGGCACTTCCGGCTGGGAAGAAGAAAGCCCCTTTGACGGAATTATTGTTACAGCCGGTTCACCTGGCATTCCCAAACCCCTCGTAAGCCAGCTTGCTATGGGCGGCCGTATGGTCATACCGGTTGGAGATCTGTATTCCCAAGAACTCATAAAACTTTACAAGGATGAACGTGGAATTCACAAAACAAATTTAGGCGGGTGCCGATTTGTCAAACTTGTGGGTGAACATGGATGGAGAGTGTAATCAATGCTTCGTCGTTTATATGACTGGGTTCTTCACTGGGCAGAAACACCTTACGGCGCCTGGGCGTTGTTCTTGCTGGCCTTTAGCGAATCTTCTTTTTTTCCCATACCCCCGGATATTCTTCTTATCGCACTGGCGGTTGCCATACCCAAAAAATCCTTGAAATATGCATTGATTTGTTCAGCAGGGTCCGTTCTGGGAGGATGTTTCGGATATCTTATCGGGTGGCAGTTTATGGCCTCAGTCGGTAACCGTATCGTCGATTTTTACGGTCTCACCCCCAAAATTGACTATATTGAAGTGCTATACAATAAATACGATGCATGGGCCGTCGGAATAGCAGGATTTACACCCATACCCTATAAGGTCTTTACCATTGCCGCCGGTGCTTTTAAGATCAATTTTTCTGTCTTCGTCTTAGCATCCGTGGTGTCTCGATCCGCGCGCTTTTTTCTTGTGGGAGGGCTTATTTACATTTTCGGCCCGGGCATTCAGTCCTTTATCGATAAATATTTCAACATTCTTGCCACGGTATTCACGGTACTTCTAATAGGAGGCTTTATAATCATTAAGTATCTATTATAGCTCACCTTTCTCACATAAATATGGCCAAATATTTCTTACTGCCAAAGCCTTCAAATAAAACATGCTGCAAATAATGTAACCGCACCATGGTTTCCTTTCAGAAATAAAAAGATCTCACTTAAAAAGTGACACTTATTATGTTAATGTGTTATACTGTTAAGTCTTATGTTAAATTAAAACAAGCTCATGAGGATAAAATTTATACGAGCAGTGGGGTTGTTTTATGTTGACAATTAATACCACATCGTAGTAACAAATGGTCATTATTAATAGATACTAAAACCTTGGAGACATAGCAATGAAAACAGAAATTAAACCTTCTGATCCTTCCTGCAGGATTGATGCGGAATCTTTAAGCAGATTCAAAAAACAACTTCCCGATGTGACTGAAAATATTATCGACAGCTGCTACGACAAAGAGAGTTTTACCCATATCGACTACGAGCCGATTCCTTCTGAGGGATATGTGGTTGATATTATACATAAATTAAGAGAAATCCTTTTCCCTGGATATTTTTCACGGGAAAAAATCGACCCGGTCAATCTTAAATACTACATGGGTCAAGCGGTTTCGGTTTTATTTGATATGCTTTCGGTTCAGATTGCTCACAGCATTCGGCACGATTGTTTCAGATACGATCTCCCATGCACCGAATGTGATGAACAAGGACAGAAAATGGCACTTGCTTTTTTGGAATCGATTCCATCCATCAGAAAAACACTGGCGACGGATGTTCGGGCTATATACGAAGGAGATCCCGCAGCCAAAAGCTATGATGAAATTATTTTCAGCTATCCCGGGGTGTTTGCCATGACCGTGTTTCGAGTGGCCCATAAGCTCTTTGAACTTCAGGTTCCGCTTTTGCCCCGTATCATGACGGAACATGCTCACAGCTTAACCGGCATCGATATTCATCCTGGTGCCGATATCGGAGAAAGTTTTGTGATCGATCATGGAACCGGCGTGGTGATTGGAGAAACCACCGTTATCGGGAAAAATGTTCGAATCTATCAAGGCGTCACCCTTGGCGCCCTTTCACTGCCAAAAGATGCCGGAGAACGGCTAAGGGGCAAGAAACGACATCCAACCATTGAAGACGATGTTATCGTGTATTCGGGTGCAACCATTCTTGGCGGCGATACCGTTATTGGTGCGCGTTCGGTCATCGGAGGAAATGTCTGGA
>JAFDCA010000356.1 GCA_019313025.1 Deltaproteobacteria bacterium | reverse complement strand
GGTAATTCCTTTCCCTGTTTAGTTTAGCATCCATCCATAATTGGTCTTTTTGCCCAATTTCTGCGTTAGGGTCAATAAATAATCACAGGAATATTAATTGTTAGCCTGTGGTAATTTTTTTCATGCCTTTTTATCCCGTTATTTCCAGCGGGAGATCTTGAACAAAAATCAACATTTATGGATAGACACTGGTTTATAGCTATTGTCAGAATAACCTTCCGTTTCATCCGCCGGCTTACGGTAAATCGTGACCGTTATTCATTCAATCGGAACATATTTTTGGCAACTGCTATAACCTAAAACGAGCGGTTTCGGGTTCCTTGTTCAAACAATAGAACGATCTACACGATCTTAACCATCCTCACAATTTAACGACTTAACCATTTGACCATTCTACCAATTCAATTAGGTTTATTTCATCGCATCAGCCCCGGCAGCCAGAGGGCAATCTGGGGAAACAAAATGAGAAGCAGATTGCACACAATTAAAGAAATGAGCATAGGGAATACTCCCTTGAATATCTTCTCAAGTGGTACGTCCCTTGCCACCCCATAGACCACATAGACATTTATACCCACAGGCGGCGTAATGACACCCATTTCGGTGATGAGAACAATGACCACACCGAACCAGATCGGATCAAACCCAAGGGTCTGTACCACCGGAAAAAATATCGGAATTGTCAGCATGATCATTGCCAGTGCATCCATAAAACAACCCCCGATAAGATAGACCAAGATGATCACGCCAATAATCGCATGTGGCGGAAGTGGCAGAGAACTGACATAATCTGCAAGCATATAAGGTATCCGGGTAATGGCCATAAAATGGCCGAATATCACGGCACCTGTGACGATCACCATGATCATGCAACTGATTTTAGTTGTATCTGCAAGAGATTGAACAAACTCTTTCCAGTAGAGTTGTCCCCTGATTACGGCAATGAGAAGGGTCATAAAAGCCCCGATTGCCGCAGCTTCGGTGGGTGTGAACAGCCCAAAAAAAATTCCGCCCATGACCAGTGCAAACAATATCATGGTTTCGAGTATACCGGCAAACGACCTGAATTTCTCCCGAATACTGCTCTTGGGACCCGGGGGTGCCAGAGATGGGTTTTTCATAACACGCAGATGAATGGTCAGGATAAAAAGAAGGCAAAGGAGAATACCAGGCAGAATACCGGCTGCAAAAAGTTTTCCAATGGACTGCTCGGTAAGAATGCCGTAGACGATGAAGATTACACTGGGAGGTATGAGAATACCCAGACTTCCGGCCGCAGCCACGGTACCTGTGGCAAGGCCCATATCGTACCCATATCGTTTCATTTCAGGAAGGGCGACGGTGGCCATGGTGGCTGCTGTTGCGTTGGTCGAACCACATATGGCTGAGAAACCGGCGCAGGCACCAACGGTTGTCATGGCCAGCCCCCCGCGTCGATGGCCCAGCAGCACATAGGCTGAATCATACAACCTTCGGCTGATACCGGCATGAAAGGCAATTTGGCCCATAAACACGAAAAGTGGAATAACCGTCAAATTATAGGAAGAGAACACATCCCAGACATCCCTGGCCAAAAGATTCAATCCTGCATTAAAATTCACCACATAGCTGAATCCAATAAGTCCCAAAAAACCCATTGCAAAACCCACAGGCATTTTCGAGTACAAAAGGATAACCAAAACGACTATCCCAATGATTCCAATAGTTGACAGGCTCATTTCTCCAAGATTTTCAAAGCATTTTTAATTAAATCAGATAAAAGTATCAAACAGACAACTGCCGCAGAAAAACCGATTCCATATACAAATGGATAAAAGGGTAGTTCTAATGTTAGCGAAACCTCTCGCGAAGCGTAAAGATCATTTGCATAAACCATGGATTGCCACGCAATGAGTGCAAAAAGAAACAAGCCGAAACAGCTGGTCATACATTCAATGAGCCTTTGAAGCTTTGAGGGAAAAAGAGTGACGATAAAACTCACCGATACATGTCCTTTTTCAATGGATGTATGGGCCATAGCAAATGAAACGGCTACGGCTCCCAGAAAGCAGACCAATTCATAAGTGCCGGGAATCGGCCTGCGAAAATAGCGCAAAACAACATCAGCACAGGTAAGCAGCATCATGGCAACAATGGCCGCCCCTGCTATCCAGTACATTTTTTTGGCCAGGATGTGGCCCAATTTTTCAAAAATGTGCATTTTGTTTATATTAAATGGTAACGACTTGAAAACACAAACAATAAAAAAGGGTTGTCCATGGCAATTTATGTCTTGCCAGAACAACCCAGAAGTTCATCATCCTATTTTGAATGTATTTCCATCAACTCTTTTATTTTCTTGACGTGCTTGTCCCCGTCGGGAGTATTTGCAATATAGTCGTTAATGACCGGTTCAACAGCTTTTCGCCATCTGGCACTTTCTTCGTCAGACAGTGGTATGATTTCGTTGCCAAGACTTTGAGTATATGTTCTGCCTTCTTGATCAGTGCTGTCCCAAACATTACCGTGAACATCGGTGTATTTATCACTAACCTCATCGAAAACTTTCTTTATATTATCTGGAAGTGCATTCCACTTATCGAGATTCATTACAATAAAAAAGGTGGTCGTGTAGCCAACGCTGTAACATTCAGTTGTGTATTTGATAACTTCTGCCTGTTTCCATCCCTTCAAAACTTCCATGGGGCCAAACGTCCCTTCGACAACTCCCTTTTTAAGGGCTTCATAGGTCCCACCTTGGGGCATCGCAACAGGTACTCCGCCAAGCGCTTCTACAATCTTGGCACTCAAACCCGTGGCCCTGATCTTCATGCCTTTCAAATCTTCCAGTGTCTTAACTGGTTTCTTGGTATGCAAAAGCCCTGGACCATGGGCATGAAGGTAAAGCACTTTTACATCACTTAGCTCTTTGGGATTAAAAGTTTTTGCAAACTCTTGAGCCACCCTGCTGGCCACTTTTCCATTGGGATAACCCATGGGAAGGTCAACTGCGGCCATGACCGGAAAACGCCCACGAGTATAGGCAAAAAGGCTGAAGCCCAAATCCGATATTCCCTCTACCGTGCCGCTATAGCATTGAGGTGCTTTTGTAAGGGTTCCACCTGCGAAAATACTAATCTGGATCTTATTTTCCGTGCGTTTTTCAATTTCTTTTGCCCAGTCCATAGCCGCTTTTGTCTGACCATGGGTCGGTGGAAAAAAAATGCTGAAGGTTAGTTTGGTTGGTTTTGCTCCCGCACTGAAGGCGCTTGTCGCTGTCAAGGCTATACCAAGAACAACGGCATAGAAAAACATAGAGATTCTTTTGATCATCACCGTTTCCTCCTTTTTAAATGGTAATATGGGTGGTAAAGTAAAAATTAATAAGGAAATTTCTTACAAATTATTGAAATCCGATATAATAAAATGAAAAATAAGACAATAAAAAATTTGATTTCTCAGATATGATGGTTTTTCTGTAAGAAGCGGGATGCCTTATATCAACATCAAATGACGAGACTTCTTGACATTACGATATTATTAGATTAATAAAACGTGTCGTTGCATTATTCGTCATTCCTTTAGCTTTTGTATTTATGAATTCAAAACCGCACGAAAAAGAATTTCTAAGCATTCATTAACACATTAAACCACAAAAAACGGAAGCCGAATAAATAAAAGGTCTGAATCAAAATTTTTAACTTTTGGTGAAAGGAGATTGAAAATGGCAGCTAAACTTATTAAAGGTACAGTAATCAGGGACGAGATTCTTAAAGAGATTGAAGCCGATGTAAAAGAGATTAAAGAAAAACATGGTGTTGTTCCCGGCCTTGTAACCATTCTGGTTGGAGAAGATCCCGCCTCCATTTCCTATGTAACAGCAAAAATAAAAACCGCTAAACAGCTGGGTTTCACTGAAATTCAGGATACTCAGCCAGCAGATCTTTCCGAAGAGGCGCTTCTGGGTCTAGTTGACAAATACAACAAGGATGATTCGATTCATGGCATACTTGTCCAGTTACCACTTCCCAAGCATGTTGATGATAAAAAGGTCTTAAACGCCATCGATCCTGACAAAGATGTGGATGGATTCCACCCGGTCAACGTGGGACGTCTCATGATTGGCGGCGATGAGGTCAAATTTCCGCCCTGTACGCCTGCGGGTATACAGGAGATGATTGTTCGATCCGGCGTTGAAACAAAGGGGGCTGAGGTTGTGGTGGTCGGTCGTTCAAATATTGTGGGCAAACCCATTGCCAACATGATGCTCCAGAAAGGCGTCGGCGCCAATTCAACGGTTACGATCGTACATACCGGAACAAAAGACCTGGCCGCCCATTGTAGACGTGCAGATATTCTGATTGTGGCTGCTGGTGTTCCGGGTTTGGTAAAACCTGAGTGGATTAAGCCGGGCTCGTGTGTAATTGATGTTGGTGTCAATAGGGTCGGGGAAAAGATCAGTGAGAAGACCGGCAAAAAGATCGCTATTCTAAGTGGAGATGTCGACTTTGATGCTGCCAAGGAGATTGCCGGTTACATTACCCCGGTGCCGGGCGGTGTCGGCCCCATGACCATTACCATGCTAATGAAAAATACGCTCAAATCCCTTAAATTCAGACTTGGAATCGCCTAATCCGATCATTCAGAATAACGGGGACAGACCCTCTTTCCCCGTTATTCTGAATTCAGTCATTTTTTTTGATGTTTAAGAGAATATCCTTCTTGCCTTAAATAGAAACCTTTTCAGAACTTTTCATTTTTATCCAATTGGTAAATCACATAAATGCTCAATATATTGATAACTTTTCAGATCGGTTTTTCATCGGTGTTGTTAATATTTTCGCCTTTTTTGAAAATATATGGTGTTGGAAAATATCTTCGTTCACGTAAATACAACCCGCTCAAGAGATGTCCATAAGATTTCAGCATAAGTACAGGTTGCGAACTTTAAATTTTCAATAATATTGCTATTGTCAGAATAACATTCCGTTTCATCCGCCGGATAATTTCGTTGAGATCTGCAAGAACTCGCAAACAAAAGCGCGTAAAAGAGAACATGTCCATGGCTTTTTAGAATATCGTTCAG
>JAFDCA010000355.1 GCA_019313025.1 Deltaproteobacteria bacterium | reverse complement strand
CTTTATCCTTAAATTTCACCATAATATCATTCGTACGATGAGCAACAATGCTTTTCAATCCGCCGGCACTGTATTCTTCGCTAACGAAAATACCTTCTGTCCAGTCAGACCAGAGTTCATCCGTTGTCTTTAAAAGTTCATGCAATCCATTACAAACGCGAAAGTCCACCATGGGAAGAAAATTCTGACATGCTTCGTACTGAAATATTTTGCTGTTTAGCCTTTCGGAGATTTTGCTGTCAGGACCAATGATGTAAACACCGGGCAACTGATCGAAATTCATTTCCGGTAAACTTTCATACATATAAATGTAGAGCCTTTTCTGTCGATCAAGGAGTTTTTGCACCAGTGCCTGAACGTAACGATTGCTAGAAACGCTCGACAAGAAATTTTTTGTGGGCACTCTGCAACTGGCTTTTCGGCCGAGCGTGAGAGAAAATTCTTTGACCATTGGATTGACGACTATCAGATTGGGATAGGGATATCGTGAAAAAACATCCTGAATAATCGAAATAAAATCAAATTCATGATTATATATTTTGGAAAGGGCGTCTTTGAGAAAAATGTTCAGGCCATAATTCTTGATCGACCCGATATACAAAAAATAGTGGGTGTTTTTTTCCAATTGGTAATTGGAAAAATAGACATCTGACATAATGTACCAATCTTGACAACCTGGTTGTATCGAAGCGGAGATCCTAATCTATTCGGAAACCTGAAAAATCTATCACGAAATCAAGAATTTTTAAAACACGAAAAAGAATATTTATTATTTCGTGCTTTCGTCCTTTCGAGTTTTTGTGATTGTTTTTGTATTATTGCCAATAATTCAACAAAATTTAATTTTAAGTCACTATGATTGGCCATAGGTTTCAACAACATAATCGATGATTCGACCGGCAATATCCAACCCGGTTGCTGCTTCCAGGCCGGTGAAACCGGGAGAATAATTCAGTTCAATAACGTAGGCCTTCCCGCTTTTGTCCACAATTAAATCCACCCCGGCAATTTCAAGACCAAGGACGGATGTTGCCTTCAGCGCAATTTCTTCCCACTCGGGTGACAATTCCACAGGCCAGCTTTTTTGTGTCAGATGGAAATTTGATCTAAAATCTCCGGGATCCGGCTTGAGTTTCATGGCTCCGACGACCTTGCCGCCGAGGACAAAAACACGGATGTCGAGTCTGTTTTCCGGTGGAATAAATCTCTGAACCAAGATCCCTTTACCGGTCTCCAGATTGTTATGAAGGATTAACCTTGCCTTATGGTCATTGTTAACCAAAAAGACCCCTTCTCCCACTCGGCCGCTGACCTGTTTAATGACCACCGGATATCCACCCAACCGGGCCAAAACTGACTGAAAGCCTTCATAGGCGTTGATGAATCCGGTGTCAGGAATCGGTATATGAACCGCAGACAGGGCCTGAAGGGTCAGAAACTGATCTTTTGCCAGACGGATGGCATCCAGCTTATTGACCAGCGGAACCCCCATATGATGAAGATGCGGAACCAGTTTCAGGCTGGAATCGTTCACAGTTGCACCCTGACGCGGTAAAACAACATCCAGCATTGAAATATCGAGTTCCCCTGCCAACTCAGGGCGACCATTCACCAAAACCGGCCACACGTAAATAGGGTCCACCACGATAATCCGGTGCCCCTTTTCAGCAGCCGCATCCCCCAATCGCTTTGTGGGAGGATAATCGTAGCCCTCGGCGGTAATGATGCCAATGTTCATAACTTTTTTCCCCATTGAATGAGCATTTTAAATAGTAACAGTATCAAACCATGCCGGTCCCTGAATAACTCAACGGGCTGTTGCCCAAATCATTTTTCGCTGGCTCTGAAACATTTTTTGATCAATCTAAGGCTCGTTCCAGACGATTCCAAAACTCGCCCTTGGGGCTCAAACACTTGGAATCGCTTTTCTTTCACTTCGCCAAGATTGCTGAACAAAAACCGTTTCAATGAGCGCTCAAAAAGATTCACGTTTGGGCAACAACCCGTCAAGTCCCGGACCCGGACAAGCGCTTGATAAATTGTGTGACCATGGGCGTGAGATAAGAGATCTGCACGGAATGCACATAAAGGTCTTCTTCACGGGTGACGTTTGCTACTTTTGCATACATATAAATCTTCTTATCGGTTTCCTCGCCCATAAAATCGACCCGAATCTCCTGGAAATGAGGAACTTCTTCGGCGCCCCTCAATGTCGCCCATAGGTTTGAAAAGTGCGTCAGTTCTGCAGCCATGGCCGCCGATGTCGCCCTTTTGTCTTTCATTTGGGTTAGCGTCACCGAAATCGATGTCTTTAAAGGGGTCCCCTCTCCGGTTTCATCCGGAAGCATTAAGTTGTAAGGGGCTTTCATGCCGATCACATCATATAAATTGATATCCTCTTCTACGCCCTTAAATCTTATGGATCGAACCGTACGGACAATCACCACATCTTTGATCTTTTCATAGGTCGATGGGGTAATCAGTATCTGTCCGCCAATGGTTGCCCCCTCCACCCGTGATGCCAAATTGATATTATGCCCAACAACACCATACTTTGCGCGTTCTTTACTGCCGATATTTCCGACGATGACATCCCCTGTATTGATGCCGATACCCATATAAAGAGGAGGAAGGCCCGTTTCTTTGTTTTTGCGGTTTACATCTTCCATACCCAGCTGCATGGCCAATGCACAGGCCACTGCCCTGGCCGGGCTGTCACCATATTTGACCGGTGCACCAAAAAACGTTAGAATGGCATCGCCGATAAACTCATTGATGGTACCTTTGTATTGTCCGATGATCGTGGACATTTGGCTCAAATAGCTGTTCAGAACTTCGATGACCTGTTCAGGGCGCAACTGTTCAGAAATAGGGGTAAACCCTCTCAGATCACTGAGCATAATGGTGACTTCTCTTATTTCACCGCCCAGTTTCAGCCCGTCTGATGTGTCCAATAGTTCTTTCACCACCTCTTTGGTGACGTACCGGCCGAAGGTATCCCGGATAAAATCCCTTTGACGCAATCCCTCCATCATCTCATTGAATGCTGCAGTTAATTGCCCGACCTCGTCACTGCTTTTTACTTCTATAGCATCACGGTAAGGGCCCTCTTCGGTCACTTGGACTGCGGAGTTTTTCAGGTCAATAATGGGTCGCGAAATTTTTCGGCTAACAACCATCAATAAAAAGAAAAGACCGAATATTGCCGATAAATTAATCGTTGCTATTTGAAACGTCAATCGATGGAGAGGCTTCAGGACGGTTTTCGCCGGAACCATCAGAACCAACGCTATTCGTGCGTATTTGGTGCGATAAAATCCCATATACCAGGCGTCGTTCATTCGCCGGCCCAGGTATTGTTTATGTTTCAGGTTCGGATTTTTAATATCCTCGGATAGCTGTATGTCCAATTCTTCACCGGTGGCACCGATATCCAACCCAATTTTTGTAAGGTCAGGATGGAGTAAAACAACGGCATCGGCATTGACCAAAATATGTTGTCCTTTTTCGAGAGACGGGAAACTGGTAATCAAATTACTTGAAGCCATGGCAACATCCACGTCCACCCCGAGGATGCCCACCAGTGCCCCTATATTATCAAGGACTTTATGGTAGATGGTGATGGTGGGATGTTGGGTGCTGGCATCCAGATAAGGAGGTGTGATACCATCCAGAATGCCGGGCGGCTGCTGTATGGCATCGATGTACCATGGTCTTTTTCGGGGATCGAAATCTTTTGGAAGTAACGTTGTTTTGGCTCGAATAAATTTTCCGTCAGCAAATCCCATGAATACCGATGTCACCGCTCCACCGAGAAGATCTTTGAGCGCCACAAACAATTTCTGACGCTTGGCGTCATCTAAAGTTTCCAGGTTTTCCGTAATGGCCAGAAGTTTAAGGGTCGACTGAACCTGGATGATTCGACTTGAAATCTGCTCTGCCGAAGCCCTTAAGAAATTATGGCCGGAGTTTTCCATCTGATCGATTAAAAGGCTTCGCGCCATCAGGTAACTTGTCAGCGACAACGCCGACAGAACGAAAATAACGGGTAGGATAATAAAGAAAATGAATTTGGCGGTCAGGCTTTTCATCGTCTGTCTTTTTTAAGATCAAGATCTTTCAGGTTGACGTCGTGAATATTCAAAATAGGTATTTCGTGTTCAAAGAAATATCAACAAAAATCCGCTGATAGTTAAAAAAGAAAAGTAATTTATTGAAAACTTTGCGATTTCGGCAGTATTTTCTTAAAACCATTTGACATCATATACCTAAATCAATAAAAATGCTTAAAAAAACATATAAAATTTTAATTCCTCAACCTAAGTTTAATTAAGGATCGTAGTTGAAATGAACAAAATGTCAATGATACCGAACCATACTGCGCGGGTAATTTTGGGATTCATCACTGTTTTATATGTGACATCTTTTTCTGCTTCTATTAACGGCTTCGAAAAAACCTATACCAACACGTTGGGAATGGAATTTGTCCTGATACCACCCGGAACTTTCACCATGGGCAGCCTGCCGAATGAGCCCTATCGAGGCAGCTCCGAAATACGGCACCAGGTGACCATCACCCGGCCTTTTTACATGCAAGCCACTGAAGTAACGGTGAAACAATGGCATTCCATTATGGGACAGCGGTTGATGGTATCTCAAAAGGGTGCCGACAACATGCCGGTGACCCGGATTTCCTGGTTTGACTGTATAAAATTCATCAAACGGCTAAATAAGCTGGGACAAGGAACATATCGACTCCCCACCGAAGCGGAATGGGAATATGCCGCAAGGGCCGGAACATCCACAGCCTATAGCTGGGGCGACACCATCGATTGTGAAAAAGCCATGTATGGAAACAATCACCTAAAAAATAATGAATGCCAGCTTTATATTCGATCAATCGGTTTACAGACCGACCAACCGGCACCGGTAAAAACTTACACCCCCAATTCCTGGGGGTTGTACGATATGCACGGCAATGTCTGGGAGTGGTGCATGGACTGGTACGGCGATTACGGGATAAAACCCGTCATCGATCCCAAAGGACCGGAATCTGGAAACATGCGGATACGCCGGGGCGGCAGCTGGTTTAAATACGGCCATTCATGCCGATCGGCCAATCGGTCTTTCGGTCATCCGGCAACCCGGTATCAAACCACAGGACTCAGGCTGGTTAGAGAGATCCCGTAATTTGTAAAGTACCGATTTCAGAAGACAGGCTATGGTTATCTCCACAAAAGATAGGCTCTGATAAATGTTAATTTCAGAAAATAGGAATTAGGAATCAGCAAATATATAGCCGCACCCTCTTTCCTCTTTTCTATTTCCTCTTTTTGGTTTAAAGGACATTGATGCTCAAAACCATCGGAAAATGGTTGAATGTTTACGAGGATGAAATTCGTCTGTTTCTGTGGACCTTT
>JAFDCA010000354.1 GCA_019313025.1 Deltaproteobacteria bacterium | reverse complement strand
TTTAGAATAAACAATATATTTTATGAAATCTATATATTTGATAAAACCCTATCTTGAAGAACGACGGCTTTTCATCGTCATCGGACTTGTTTGCCTCATCACTGTCGATTTCCTTCAGCTATTCATACCTCGTGTCATTAAGTGGGCCATCGATGATCTTACCAACTATCGAGCCGATGTTACATCGCTATTGATATATGCGATTTACATCGTCGGCATCGCTGTTTTTATCGGCATTTTCCGTTATATATGGCGACGCTGCCTCCTTGGAACTTCCAGACGGGTAGAGGAAGGTCTGCGCAACAAACTTTTTGCCCACCTTCAAACACTATCCGCCTCATATTTCGTTAAAGCCAAGAGCGGCGATCTGATGGCCCACGCCACCAATGACATTCAACACGTACGAATGGCCACAGGCATGGGCATGGTGGCACTAACCGATGCGGTTGTTTTAGGTACGGCAGCCATCGGTTTCATGGCTTATATCAATGTAAAGCTGACGCTTTTTGTTCTTATCCCCATGCCGATGATCGTTTTCGGCGCCCGTTTTTTCAGTAAAAAGATGCATCGTTATTACGGAGAGGTCCAGGGAGCGTTTTCGGATCTCACCGAAATTGTAAGGGAAAGATTTGCAGGCATTCGCATCATCAAGGCCTACAACCGTCAACAAGAAACCGTATCCAAATTCGAATCCGTATCAAACGATTATATTGAAAAAAACTTGGCTCTCGCAAGAATTACAGGATCTTTTTTTCCGATGATGGTCTTTTTTTCCAATATTAGCCTTGCCATTGTCCTTTTTTTAGGGGGCCGACAGACCATAACTTTTACCATTACCCCCGGAGATTTCGTCGCGTTTATCAGTTATCTCGGACTTTTAACCTGGCCTATGATGGCCACGGGGTGGGTCACAAACCTGATCCAGCGTGGAAAAGCTTCTTTGGACAGGATCGACAAAATCATCCAAACTCCGCCGGAAGTCGACGATATGCCTGAAGCAGTATTTCTTAAACATGCCAATGGATCCATCGCCTTTGAATCGGTGTCATTTTCTTATGCACCTTATATTGATACCTCCAGTCTCGCACCGGTTCTGCAAGGAATTAACCTAAAAATAGAGCCGGGTATGATTCTTGGGATTGTCGGTCCTCCGGGAAGCGGCAAATCGACCCTTTTAAGTCTCATCCCCAGGATTTTTGAGGTTGTTAGTGGACGCATTACGTTAGACGGCATCGATATTCAAAACCTTCAAATCCGAAACTTGAGATCCATGATCTCGTATATGCCTCAGGAACCCTTCTTATTTGCAGGGACCATCCAAGAAAACATCACCTTCGAAAATACCAGCGCAAGAGATCCGAAATTGATTCAGGCGGTCCAAGGCGCATGTTTTTATGATACCGTCAACGATTTTCCTGAAGGTTTTAAAACCGTTGTCGGCGAAAAAGGGGTTGTCCTTTCCGGCGGCCAGAAACAGCGCGTTGCCCTGGCACGGTCATTATTGAAGGATTCATCCATTATGATACTGGATGATCCCATCAGCCAGGTGGATATTAAAACCGCTGAAACTATCATCAATACCATTCGATCCATGGCCGGTAAGAAAACCATTTTGATTGTTTCACATCGACTTTCAGCCGTTCGGTTTGCCGATCAGATTATCACCCTTGATCGTGGTCGTATCATTGAGTCCGGCACCCATTCGGATTTGATGGCAACTGATGGATATTATGCCAAAACATTTCGTCTTCAGGAGATAGAAGAAGAATATGCATACTGATTATGGATACTTCGAAGAAAAACAGCTTGGCAAGCCCTATGATATCAAATTGCTGGGACGTCTGTATCCATATACAAAACCTTATAAGCTGCTGCTGTTAAGCTCGATCGTCCTGATTGTTCTTCTCACCCTGCTGGATCTTTCTCTGCCTTACATAACCAAGATCGCCATTGATCGATATATTGTACCAGAACAGATATTAAAAGAGAATCGGATGGTTGACTCGGATGAGGATAAAATCAGAACCTTAAAGTCTGATATGGCCGATCCACAAATCGCATCCATTGTCCGCAAATATTCCGATCTTTTTAAGGTTCGGGGATCTTTTGCATTCATATCTTTTCGTCACCTTAACAAACTCGACCAAAACGATCTCTCGATACTGCGAAAAAATGACCTTTCCGGAGTCGCTTTTATCACGGCTGTTTTTCTTGCCATCGTAATCTTAAATTTTGTTCTCAATATCGCCCAGGTTTTAATCATGGAATATGCCGGTCAAAAAGTTATGCATGATCTAAGGGTGACCCTGTTTAAACATATCCAGAGCCTGTCGGTGGCATTTTTCACACGCAATCCGGTAGGTCGACTGGTGACACGGGTGACCAATGATATTCAGAACATGCATGAATTATTCACTTCCGTCATCGCATTTGTCTTTAAGGATCTTTTTCTGCTGGTGGGAATCGCAGCGGTGCTTATCGGCATTCACCTTAAACTGGCCCTGGTTTCTTTTTCAGTGATTCCATTTGTTTTGTATGCCTCCTTTCATTTTTCGGGTCAGGCCAGAGACGCTTACCGGACATTGCGAATAAAGATTGCCGAAATAAACACCCGATTTTCGGAAACCATTGGAGGACTCAAGGTCATACAGCTCTTTTTGCAAGAGAAACAAAATTATTTAAGATTTAAAAATCTTAACCACGAGCACTATCTGGCCGGTATGAGACAGATTCATGTGTTTGCGATTTTTATGCCCGTTATCGAAATCCTGGGTGCGGCTGCTATTGCCGTGGTAATTTTTTATGGCGGCGGCGGTGTCCTATCGGGAACCATAAGCCTGGGTGCCCTGGTAGCGTTTTTGTCTTACATGCGGATGTTTTTCAGGCCTATCCGAGACATCGCTGAAAAATACAATATTTTGCAAAATTCAATGGCATCGGCCGAAAGAATATTTCTGTTGTTGGACAGTTCCGAAACCATACCACAACCGGCTACCGACATTGATTTACATACAAAAATCAGATCAACACCCGCAAGCACGGAGATTGATAAAATTTCGGAAATTTCTATGGAAAAGGTTTCTTTTGAATATGTTAAAGATGAGCCCGTGCTTAAAAATGTTTCCTTTAACATAAAAGCCGGTGAAAAACTGGCGGTGGTTGGACCCACGGGATCCGGAAAAACATCGATCATTAACCTCATCATCCGATTTTATGATCCGACGTCCGGAAGGGTCCTATTGAATGGAGTTGATATTAAAGACAAATATATCAAAGATTTAAGATCAAAAGTGGCCCTGGTGATGCAGGACCCTTTTTTGTTTTCTGATACCATCCGAGAAAACATTACATTGGGGGTACGTAATCTTTCGGAATCAAGTTTTCAGCAGATTTTGCAGGACTCAAACTGCAAAACTCTGGTGAACAGATTGCCCATGGGGGTCCATACGGTGCTTTCCGAGGGGGGAACATCCATTTCTAGCGGTGAACGCCAGCTTATATCCATTGCCAGGGCCTTTGCCCGTAATCCGGATCTTATCATCCTTGACGAGGCAACGTCATATATCGATTCGGAAACCGAGGTTAAAATTCAGGAGGCTTTAACCAAATTGATGTCTAACCGGACGTCAATTATTGTAGCACACAGACTTTCAACAGCCCGGGAGGCTGACAAGATCATTGTACTCAACAGGGGACAAATCATCGAAACCGGTAACCATTCAGAACTGATGAAGCGTCAAGGGTTTTATTACCGGTTGAATCAGCTTCAGGGTTAAGTATATAAAGCCATTTTTCTATTGACAATTTTTGTTTTTTTTGCATTATTGCTGAATTTAACAGAAAGGGTATTTTTGCTTGTCAATTTGAATGGATTATGTTTTAAAACACATTGTCCAAATCCTAATAATAATCTAACATTTCAAAATTATTAACCAAAGCTGAAGGAACCCGGAGTGGGTACCGGGTTCCTGTTTTATTAACCCAAATACTATAGAGGAGGATTGAATCCATGGCTTACAATGCGGTAGAAATGGCCGACTGGCAGATTTCAGAAGCGGCCGAAGAAAACATGCCTACTCCTGAGGAATGGCGGGAGAAACTGGGTCTTGAACCCGATGAAATTATCCCCCAAGGGAGACTGTGCAGACTGGATTTCATGAAAATTATCGAGCGGCTCAAGGACAAGCCGGATGGCAAGTACATTGAGGTTACCGCCATCACCCCCACCCCATTGGGTGAAGGTAAAAGTACCACTTCCTGCGGCCTTATGGAGGGTATGGGAAAACGCGGTGTGAATGTTGGCGGGGTTTTGCGTCAACCTTCCGGTGGTCCGACCATGAACATTAAGGGAACCGCGGCCGGCGGCGGCAACTCTTTGCTGATCCCCATGACCGAATTCTCCATGGGTCTCACCGGCGACATTAACGACATCATGAACGCCCACAACCTGGCCATGGTGGC
>JAFDCA010000353.1 GCA_019313025.1 Deltaproteobacteria bacterium | reverse complement strand
TAGCTAAAAATTAAAATTGTTTTTAGGTATCCCACGAAAGAGAAGATATTGAACCACTTTATAAACAACAAAAAAATTTGTTCGCACACAAAGATGTATGTTCCGCCTTTTCATATGTTACACATGACGGCCACTGCGTCTCTCGCCATGTCCTTGAACGGTATCTGTAATATTGAGATAACTTGAAAGATTTTTGAATCGTATCAGATTCGTTCTGTAAATCAAGATGTGATTCTGGAGGGCTAGAAATTACCAGATTCGAGCTTTTGGCAAAGAAGTTCAAGCTGCCTTTTAATCGAACCATTTTCTTTGAATTCCCGTTCAATTGCGTTGATGGAATGAAGGGCAGTGGCATGGTATCTGTTGAAACTTTTACCTATTGTCTGAAGGGGGGCATCGGTATACCTGCGCGATAGATATATTGCGATCTGTCGCGGTCGAACGATGGATTGTTTGCGAGAACTTGAAACAATTTCTCTAACGGAAATAGAATAATATTTACAAACGAGCTTTTTGATAGCGTCAATGGTAATATCCTTTCTATTTCGCACGATGTTCTTAACAACGCTTTCAGCCAGCGCAAGATCAACCGGCATTCCCAACAATGATGACTTTGCGGTAACACCGATCAGGCCGCTTTCAAGCTGCCTTACATCCTCTTTGAGTTCAGCAGCCAGATAATGTATGACGTCTTCTGGTATGTTACATCTGTTATAATTCGCTTTTTTTTGAAGTATCCTAACCCTCGTCTTGAAGTCCGGCGGGTCAATATTTGAAATAAGTGAGCAAGAAAGACGTGATCTCAATTTATCATTGAGTTTCGGAATATCCCCCGGCAGATAACAACTTGAGAAAATTATTTTTTTGTTGGATTCAAATAACGTATCAAGCGTTAACGCAAGCTCGATCTGAGTTCTTTCTTTACCGCTTAGGTGATGTACGTCCTCTAAGAGTAATACATCACATTGATTTCTATATTTTCCCTTAAATGAATTGATAGTATCATTGCGATACGCCTGAATCATTTCATTGCTAAAATCCTCGGCAGTCGTATAATATACGCGATCCGTAGGATGTTCAGACAGTATGTAATTCCCTATCGCCTGTGAAAGATGGCTTTTTCCCATTCCTGTTCCTGACAGTAAAAACAATGTATTCTGTATACCATTTTTTTTCGAGGCCAAGGAAAGGGAAGCTGAGTATGCAAAGTCATTGTTTCCACCAACCACAAAATGATCAAAGGTAAAATCCTTTCGTAAAAGTCTGCAGGCGTGCGGACGCGTATTCATATTGGGTAATTGGAGCTGAAAATCTTCGTTCGCCTCATTTTTTGAAAGGGTTTTTGTTGCCGAAACCTCGATGGAACATCGACAAGACCTTCCTGCAACCCTGCTGAGCTCATTTTTTATCAGATCTCCATAATGATCCAAAACCCGTTTTTTGGAAAAAAAATTGGGAGAAACAAGGGTAAAACAGTTACCATCAAACTTTAATAGTCTTAGCGGCTCAATCCACATCCTGAAACAGTGACTGGGAACACGTAATTTAATAGCCGCTTTTGCCTCATTCCAAATCGCCTTCATACGTATTACAATCTCAACTATGAAATAGAACTGACTTGTTGTTTCAGATAAAACTACTGGTAAAATGCCGATATCAATCTTTTTGGGAGTGTTATCTTAGATTATAAGGAGCTATTGCGTAAGTTGTAGCCGACTGTAAAGCATCATCTCTTATATGTCAATCCCGATAAATCCTGTTTAGCATCTATTTGTCAGCAAGTTATTAACAACACATATATGATTGAGATTGTAAATATTATTCTTTTTGTGAATTTAAGTGCTCATAAATACAAACTTTTTTAAATGACAATTTTTCCATAAGCATTATAAGCATATCCATGATTATCAACAAAATATCTACAATAATGTTTTTTGACAATATCTACTAATTTCTTTCATTTTCTCCTATTTTTGAACTTTTTTTTACGCTCTTTTTTTAATGATTATAGTTGCCGTAAAGAACATCACCATAATTTTTTTGGAATTTATTTGAAAAATACTTATATTCTCTATAGTATAATTATTTTTTCATATTTTTGTTTAAAAACTTTTTTAAGGATATGCTTGATGTCTGATAACCGCCCGATTGTTGGAATTACCATGGGAGATCCTGTCGGTATCGGTCCGGAAATTATTCTATTATCGCTATGCAAATCCTCAATTTATAATATTTGCAGACCACTTGTGATTGGAGATTTCAAAATTTTAAACGCCGCGAAAAATTGTGTCCGGAGCAAGCTTCACATAAATCCTGTGAAAGACCCCCATAAGGGTATTTATAAAATTGGAACCATCGATTTGCTGAATCTTTCAGAAACCATTCCGGATAAAGTGTCATGGGGCAATCCCACAGTTGAAACAGGAAAGGCAATGATGCACTATATCAAGGCTGCCGCTAATTTGGCGACCAAGGGACGTATCGCAGCAATGGTCACCTGTCCCATCAATAAAATGGCGATGCAGGTTGCCGGATATCCCTATAATGGACACACCGAACTTTTGGCTGAGCTAACAAGGTCCGAAAATGTTGCAATGATGCTCGCCGGAAACAGGCTTCGTGTCGTTCTAGTAACCATTCATGTGCCGTTAAAGGAAGTTCCCTCGTTACTTTCAGAGCAAAAAGTATTGCTGACAATAAAATTAACATGGCAAACGCTCCGTGAACGGTTTGGTTTAAAAACACCCCGTATTGCTGTAGCCGGCCTGAATCCTCATGCAGGCGAAGGTGGAATGTTTGGAAACGAGGAAAAAAATATTATCATCCCGGCAATTCATGATGCCAGAAACCAAGGATTTGATATTGCTGGAGCACTACCCCCCGATACTGTATTTTATCAAGCAGCAAATGGGCGTTATGATGCTGTCGTCTCCATGTATCACGACCAGGGATTGATTCCGTTTAAGCTCATACACTTCAACGATGGCGTAAATATCACCTTGGGGTTGCCAATTATCAGAACCTCCGTTGATCACGGCACAGCCTATGATATTGCCGGAAAAGGTATTGCTGATCCGGGAAGTTTAACCGCAGCAATCACCATGGCAGCGCAACAAGCGGAATACGCAAGAAAAAAGTAAAGCGTCCAGGGCGCAAAGGTCCCGGTTTTAGCTTGACTCAGAAAGAATTTGCTTTGTTGAATGTTCACTTTAGAAAATAGATAACCGCAAATGGACACTAACGAACACAAATATTACTATTGTTTATCCGTGATTTTCCTTATCCTCATTCCTCTTTTCTCTTTGCTCTTTCTGTCTAAAGTTTTTGGCCATTGAAAAGCG